>DATHLI010000406.1:0-2817 GCA_035488355.1 bacterium
AGGCGACCGCGGAGGCCAGCTTGAAATCGGTGTCCAGCGGCAGATGCGGGCCGTGCTGCTCGGTGGCCCCGACCGGCAGCACGACCACCTTCTTCATGGCGGCGGCCGCGTTGATCTCCGGCCAGGTCAAGAGATCGTACCGGTACTGCTTGGCAACGCTCTCCGTGGACGGCTCAGGCATTCTGCGTCCCTCCCTGTCGATTGTGGACGTTGGTCACGCGAACTCCTCCCGCCGGCAGACCTGTCCGATCACCATAACGCAATCCCCCTGCTGCGTGGGCGCGAGCGCCCGACACGAGCACACGATCCCCGAGGTGTGGGCGGTGATATCGACCGGGACCCGGTCTGGACGCTCAACGAAGTGGAGGCGGCCGACGGCCTGTCCGGCCTCGATGGTCTGCCCGAGCGCGACCCGGGTCTCGAAGAGCCCGCTCTCGGGAGCCAGCAGGTAGTCGTCGCGATCGAGCGCCTTGAGGACGACCGGCTCCGGCAGCCCTAGGGCGGCCCGCGTTTCCGCCTTGCCCGCAAGCACCCCGGCGTGCCGGAGGAAGTTCCGGAGGCCGCGCGCCGCCAGCCCGTGGGTCTCAGCCGTCACGTGCCCCCCGCCGCCCAGCTCGGTCCCGACGACAATCTTCCCTTGGCGCTCGGCCTCGCCGACCAGCAGCCCGCCTCCGGCGATGTCGATGTAGACGAAGTGGAAATCGGTGTTCCAGGCCAGCATCGCATCCCACATCGCCGCCCGCTGGCCGCGGTTCTCGACGAGGTGGATCTCCGACCACGGCAGGCACAGCATCGACCGCCCGCCGCTGTGGAGATCGCAGACCGCAGCCGCAAGAGGGAACAGGACGCGAGTCACGTAATCGGCGAGCACCTCGTCGGGGGTCCCGGCCGGGGACCCGGGGAAACTGCGGTTGAGGTTCGCGCCGCTCGGCCAGAGCCGTGTATAGGCGCGCGAGGCCTCCGGGGATAGGCACGGGATGATGATCAGCCGGCCGCGCACGTCATCGGGCCGCGTCTCCCGAGCGAGGTTGAGGGCGGCCACCTGCCCCTCGGGCTCATCCCCGTGGACGCCCCCGGTGACGAGCACGGTTGGGCCGCGCCCGTTCGCGATCGACACCAGCGGCACGAACAGGTTCGACCACCCGCTCTCGTTGGTCGAGCGGGGAATCTGCAGGCGCCCGAACTGCTTGCCCGGCGCGTCGTAGTCGACCGTGGAGATCACCGGCGAGTCGGTCATGATGCGAGGGACCGGGCGTGCCTCCGCATGACGGCTCCGCCGGTGGGGTCTCCCAGCCTCAGGAAACTCAGCGCCGCCCCGGTGAGACCGGCATCCGATGGAGATCCTGGAGGGCGGCGACAGTCCCTTCCACCACGCGGCCTGCCGCGTCAGGCGCAAACGGCGAGGTCTCGACCTCGTATCCGCCCCGCGGGTACTCCTCCGGGACCGGGATGTATCCCAGCCAGCCACCCGTGTATCCACCGAACCAGGTGTACCGGAAGGGCGAGCGCGACTTGACGGCCAGCCCGATCTCCGCGAACGGCTCGCACGGGATCCCGGCGAAAACGGCGGGGCCGATCTGCAGCAGGTGCAGTTCGACCGGGAGTTCGGAGCGGCCGCCGAAGCTCCGGGCCCGCTCGCGGGTCATGGCGGCCCGCTTCGCGGCTAAGGTCGCGGCCTCGATCTCCGCGGCCGGAGCGCGCCGGTCCACCAGGTCCTGACAGCGCCACCGGGCGGCCTCCGCCTGGGCGTCCGCCTCGGCCAGGGCCGGCTGCGGGCGGAGCGGCAGGCGGAGCGATCGGGTCAGCACCCGCACCACCGGCTCGGCTTCCTCGATCGGCACGCCCGTCCACTTCCCGAGCGGCGCGCCGGATTCCCAGACCCGCTCGTGCCGGTACGCGCGCGGCGGGATCTGCAGGCCGAAGTACACGCGCGCGGCCTCGCACCCGATCAGCGCGCCCAGCCGGCGGATCACCCGGGGATCGTCCGTGAATCCGTCGGGCCCGGGCCCCACGTTGCCCGTCGCCCCCTGGGCGAACAGGCAGGCCGTCCTAGTGAGACGCTCCACGGTGCGCTTGAGATGGCCGGGCCAGTCCGCGCTGACGCGGCGGTTCGTCGGGCCCATCGTGGTCGGATGCATCGTATACCCGATGATCGCCGCCAGCGGGCCCCCGTCCAGGGCATCGATGCGGACGACGAGGAGATGAGGATCGATCACCCCGCCGGGGTTGGTACCCGTCACGACCCGCCCGCCCGGCGCCGTCTCCCGGCGGTTCACGGCCACGCGGCTCTCGCCGGCGCCGGCCCCGGCCCGCGCGGGCCTGAGATCCGCCAGGGCCATCCGGGCCGCGCCGGCCGCCAGATCCGGAAGCTGCCCGTAGTAGCGCTTGAGCGCGTCCGTGCCCTCTTCCATCCACGCCCAGGTGCTGGGGGGCGGTCCGGCGTGGTTGTGGGTCTCCTGGACCCGGACCATCTCGGGCGCGATCCGGAGGGCGCGCGCCACCGCCGAGCGGACCGCCTGCGCGTCTTCGGGCGTCACGGCGACGAGATCGAGGTCCACGATCACGGCCATCTCGCCGCCGCCGGCCACCACGAGCGCCGTGGCCCAGAGGTCGGTTTCGATGCCGTCCGCGTAGAGATGCGTCTGCGCTCCCCAGCCGGCGTGCGGGACGGTGAGCGGAGGAGTGATGGTGGCCCGTCCGACGCCGGCGCGAAACCCCGGGTCGCCCACGGCGGCGCTCAGGCGCCCGCCCGCAACAGCGCCTGCTGGGCGACGGCGATGCTCTCGCCGAGGATCCCGCACATCTCATCGATGTCCG
>DATHLI010000407.1:0-1850 GCA_035488355.1 bacterium
GCCTTCACCAGCCCACGCACGGAGCGGCGCATCCCCTCGGGGCCGTCCGCCTCGCCGCCGAAGTACCAGCAATGGCCGCCCGTGATCGTGAGAGGACAGCGACACAGGCGCAGTCGGGGGATGACGGCATAGCCGAGGCGCTGCGCCCGCCGCAGCTCAAGCGTTGTGTCGCGCATGCCCCCGCAGTCTCGGAGCGTCGTGATCCCCGCGCGGAGCGCAATTTGCGCATTGCGTATGGCGGTCGCCAGCAACACCCCGTCTGGTTCCCGCACGGAATCCTCAAACGGGGTTCCGTCGCCCGGCAGCACAAGGTGGACATGGGCATCGATCAAACCCGGCAGGAGCGTATGCCCGGCCAGGTCAAGCTCGGGAGTCTCCGCGGGCCAGTTCCCCCGCGGAGCGGAGCCGCCATAGATGGCGTCGATCACACCTCGGCGAACGACCACGGTGGGGCGGTCGATGGCACGACCGTCCGTCCCATCGATCAGGCGGGACGCGCGGATGATCAACCATTCAGGCGCGGTAGGCGCCATGCTAAGCGTCCATCGACGACCGGTCCCCGGCGGCCCCCGACCTCCGCCACCGGCGGATGTAGACCGCGGCGATCCCCACGCCGATGAGCAGCGCCAGAGGCGGTCCCGCATACAGGAGGAGCGCCGCGCCCCCGGCGCGCGGCTCGGCCAGCACACGCTCCCCGAACTGTCCCACGAAGTAGTCGAGGATCTGATCCGGGCTCTCTCCCGCCTCCAGCTTCTGGCGGATGATCACCTTCATCTCCCGCGCCAGCGCGGAGTCGCTCTCGGCCACCGTCTGCCCGACGCAGACGGGACACATCAGCCGGCGGGCGACCGCGTACACCCGGTCGTCCAGCGTCTCCGCCGCGGCCCCCGCCGCGAGGCACAGACACGCCAGGAGCACTGCCGCCGCGGGCCGGATCATGCGCCGCGCCGTCTCCTGCGGCCCCCCCGCCGGTCCCGCCTTCGGGCCTCGGAGGCCGCCGCGCCGGCCATGCGCTTCAGCACCAGCGCATACCCATCCGCGCCGTAATCGAGGAAGCGGCCGACGCGGCTGATCGTCGCCGAAGACGCCCCGGTCCGCGCGGCGATCTCTTCGTACGTTTTTCCGGCATCCAGCATGCGGGCGACCTCGAACCGCTGAGCCAGGGCCTTGACCTCGCCGATGGTGCAGAGGTCCTCGAAGAACCGGTAGCACTCTTCCACCGTGCGCAGCTGCAGCACCGCCCGAAAGAGATGATCGGCCAGCGGACCCCGAAGTTTTGGGTTGACCACGCGATCCACCCTCTAGCCGGTGGTGTGGATGTGCCGGCGCATGTCAGCGGGACTCCTGAACGCGATCAGTGGAGACGAGCGAGCACCGCGTCGGTCATGGCCGCCGTGCCGAGCGGGGGGCGCCCCCCGGCGAGATCGGCGGTCCGGCATCCGTCCTGCAGCGCCTGGAGGACCGCGCCCTCGATCGCCGCGGCGGGCGCCTCCCGACCCAGGCCGTAGCGCAGCAGGAGCGCGGTGGTCAGGATCGCCGCGAGCGGGTTCGCGATCCCCTTTCCGGCGATGTCCGGCGCGGTGCCGTGCACCGGCTCAAAGAGCCCGGGCGGCCCGTCGCCCAGGCTCGCGGACGGCATCAGCCCGAGCGAGCCCATCACGCCCGCGGCCTCGTCGCTCAGGATGTCCCCGAACATGTTCTCGGTCACGATGACGTCGAACTGCTTGGGGTTGTAGACCAGCTGCAGGGCGCAGTTGTCGACCAGCATGTGCTCGACCGTGAGATCCGAAAACTCCCGCGCGACTTCGGTCGCGACCTCGCGCCAGAGGCGGGAGGTCTCGAGGACGTTG
>DATHLI010000408.1:0-3121 GCA_035488355.1 bacterium
CGCCTCCCGCACGTCGACATCGTCAACCTCTTCGTGGACAAGAACCGCGACGCGCCGGCCAGCGCGTCGTACATCGTGCAGTACGCGTTCTTCGTCACGCTGAACAAGTTCGTCGAGCTGGACTACAAGCTGGAGAAGGAGTACCGGGCGGACTTCCGCGGCTTTGCGAAGCTCCAGCAGATCTACGAGTACCTGGTCGAGACCGGGTTCCTGACGAAGGCGGAGCCGGCGCGGGCATGAGCACGGCACCCGGCGGGCCTCGCCTCCCGCGCGGCGGGAAGACCGATGGGGCGAAGGCGCCCGATGGGGCCAAGGCGCCGGCGGCTTCGCGCCGCCGGAAACCCCTCGGCGAGGTGCTGATCGACGCCGGGCTGATCACGCGCGAGCAGCTCACCGCGGCCATCGCGCAGCAGAAGCAGGGCAAGGAGCGCCTGGGCCGGGTGCTCATCACCATGGGCATCGGCAGCGAGAAGGACATCGCGAAGGCGATCGCGCAGCAGCTCAACATGGAATTCGTCGACCTCGATGATTTCATCCCCGACGAGACGGTGCTGCTGACGCTGCCGGAGCACCTCGCCCGGCGCTACCAGCTGATTCCGCTGGCGCTGGCCGACGGCAAGCTGAAGGTCGGCATGGTCGACCCGCTCGACATCGTGGCGCTCGACGATGTCCGCCGCCAGACGGGGCACGAGGCCGAGCCGGCGGTCGTCGCGCACGACGGTTTCCTGCGCGTCCTCAACCAGTACCCCGCCCTCGACGAGAGCCTGGAGGCCATGATCCAGGACATCAAGTCCGAGGGGCCCGAGGAGGAATTGGGGCTCGACCATCTCCGCAAGCTGGTCGACGAAGCCCCGGTCGTCAAGCTCGTCAACAGCATGATCCTCCAGGCCATCCGCCAGCGGGCCAGCGACATCCACATCGAGCCGCAGGAGGCGCGCGTCCGCGTCCGCTACCGGATTGACGGGGAGCTGTACAATGCCATGACCCCGCCCAAGCACATCCAGGCGGCCATCATCTCCCGGCTCAAGATCATGGCGGACATGGACATCGCCGAGCGCCGGCTCCCCCAGGACGGCCGGATCCAGCTCAAGGCGGACAACCGCGACATCGACCTGCGGGTCAGCACCATCCCCACGGTGTTCGGCGAGAAGGTCGTGATGCGGATCCTCGACAAGAGCCACACGGTCGTCGGGATCGAGAAGATCGGGCTCCTCTCCGACAACCGCGAGCGCTTCGAGGCGATGATCACCAAGCCCTACGGCAACATTCTGCTGACCGGACCGACCGGCAGCGGGAAGACCACGACGCTGTATACGATCCTCAACCGCCTCAACTCGACGGAGAGCAACATCATCACCATCGAGGATCCGGTGGAGTACCAGATGGCCGGGATCAACCAGGTCATGGTGAACCCGAAGGCGGGACTGACGTTCGCCACCGGGCTGCGCGCGTTCCTCCGCCAGGACCCTGATATCATCATGGTGGGCGAGATCCGCGACGAGGAGACCGCCCGGATCGCCATCCACGCCGCCCTGACCGGCCACCTGGTGCTGAGCACCCTGCACACCAACGACGCCCCTGGGGCGGTGACCCGCCTCGTCGACATGGGGATCGAGCCGTTCCTGGTGGCCTCCTCCCTGATCGGGGTCATCGCCCAGCGTCTCGTCCGGACGCTGTGCGAGCGGTGCAAGCAGCCCTACGCCCCGCCGGCCGAGGTCCTCGAGCGGCTCGGCGCCGGAATGGTCGCCGGCGACGGCCAGGTCCCGATCTACCGGCCCGTCGGGTGCGAGTTCTGCGGCAAGATCGGGTACAAGGGCCGGATCGGCATCTTCGAGATTTTGGTGGTCGACGACCCCATCAAGGCGCTGGTGACAAAGGGGGCGTCGGCGGCGGAGATCAGGGAAGAGGCGACCCGGGCGGGGATGTGGTCGCTGGCCGAAGACGGCCTCGAGAAGATCATCCTCGGGATGACCAGCCCGGAGGAGGTCCTCGACGTCGTCTACGTCGATGACTGAGCTGGCACGCGTCGCGCACGATGACGCCCATGCCGTGGGAGGCGCATAATGCAGATTAACGAACTGCTCAAACAAACGATGGACGCGCAGGCCAGCGACCTCCATCTTACCGTTGGCCGGAAGCCCATGCTGCGGGTCTGGGGAAAGCTGCAGGCGCTCGAGCAGTACGAGGCGCTGACCCCGGAGGACACCGCGCAGCTGGCCTACAGCATGCTCAACGCGTTCCAGAAACAGAAGTTCGAAAAGACCTGGGAGCTCGATCTCTCGTACGGTGTCCCGGGGCTGGGGCGGTTCCGCGTCAACCTGTACCGCCAGCGCGGCGCGACGGGGATCGCGATGCGGTCCATCTCCTCGACCATCCCCAGCCTCGAGGAGCTCAACCTTCCCCCGATCCTCCGGGACCTCACGCACAAGCCGCGCGGGTTGGTCCTGGTGACCGGGCCGACCGGCCACGGGAAGAGCACGTCGCTCGCCGCCATGATCGATACCATCAACAGCGATCGGGCCTGCCACATCGTGACGGTCGAGGATCCCATCGAGTACCTCTACGAGCACAAGAAGAGCATCATCAACCAGCGCGAGCTCGGCTTCGACACCCAGAGCTTCCCGAACGCGCTGCGCGGCGTGCTGCGCGAAGACCCGAACGTGGTCATGGTCGGCGAGATGCGCGACCTGGAGACGATCGGAGCGGCCCTGACGATCGCCGAGACCGGCCACCTCGTGTTTGCGACGCTGCACACGTCCAACGCGGCGCAGAGCATCGACCGGATCGTCGACGTCTTTCCGCCCTACCAGCAGCAGCAGATCCGGATCCAGCTCGCCCAGGTGATCGAAGCGGTCGTCTCAATGCAGCTGCTCAGCAACCAGAAGTTCCTGGCGCGGACGGGGGCCGGCCGGGCGGCCGGACAGCGCCGGGCCGGCACCACCACGATCGCGCGGACGTTTCCGACCATCGAGGAGGTCGGCCGGGTGCCGGCGGTGGAGATCATGATCGCCACCCCCGCCATCCGCAACCTCATCCGCGAGGCCAAGACGCACCAGATCGAATCGACCCTGCAGACCGGGGCCCAGTACGGCATGCAGACGATGGACATGGCGCTGGCGGA
>DATHLI010000409.1:0-4189 GCA_035488355.1 bacterium
TCGACCGTGGTCACCTTGACCCCCCACCGCTCGGTGACCTCGTCCAGCTTGGCGCGGAGCACCTGGTTGATCTGATCGCGCTTGGCGAGCACGTCGTCCAGGATGATGTCGCCGATGACCGCGCGCAGTCCGGTGGTGGCGATCCCCTGCGCGGCGCCGGCGAAGTTGCCGACCTGGATGACGCTCAACTGCGGGTCGAAGACTTTCCAGTAAATGAGGAAATCAATCGAAATCGGCGCGTTGTCCTTGGTGATGCAGGTCTGCGCGGGGATCTCCAGGAACACCTCGCGCAGGTCCACCCAGATGGCTTTATCCATGATGGGGATGAGGAAGACGATCCCGGGTCCCCGCGGGCCGTAGCTGCGCCCGAGCCGGAACACGACCAGGCGCTGGTATTCGCGGACGATCTTGATCCCATTCCACAACAAGAGCAGGCCGACGATGATGGCGGCAAGCACGAATCCCGAAAACGACATGCGGTTCCCCCCGTCGTGCGTCGCGGAGATCCATCCGGACGTGGTCGTGGCAAACGGAAGCCGGTGCACGCCTCCCTTCGCCCCCGCGGGAGTGGCTCCCTTTATCGCCGGAGGGCAACCGCGAAGGGCGGACGACAACGGGGAGGGAGCGGCGGGCCGCGCCGCCGAACCTGTGCACGACACGGTGTCGGCGGCCCTGCGGAGGCGAGGAGCATGGCGTGGGTGCTCAGCGCGGATGAGCTCAGGCGGCGTCAGGGCCGCGTGCGCGCGGAACTGGCCCGGCGAGAGCTGGTGGGGTTGTGTCTCTTCAGCCCGATGTACATTTACTACCTGACGGGCTTCGCGTTCATCCAGACCGAGCGGCCGATCGGGCTCGCGTTCCCGAGGCAAGGCCGGAGCGTGCTGCTGGTGCCCCGGCTGGAAGAGGACCACGCCCGGCTCCACGCGCGGGTGGACGAGGTGGCCGCCTACCCGGAATACCCCGGGCCGACGCATCCGATGCGCCGGTTCGCGGAGATCTGCGGGGACCTCGGCCTCTCGTCCGGTAGTGTCGGCGTGGACAGCGATGGGTACGGCGGGGGATACGGCTACCAGGGTCCCAAGCTGAGCGAACTGATGGAGCATGCCAGGATCGCGGCGGCCCGCGTCATGATCGAGGAGATGGCGATGATCAAGTCGCCGGAGGAGATCGCGTTCATCCGCGAAAGCGAGAAATGGGGCAGCCTCGCCCACAAGCTGCTGCAGCAGTATACGCGGCCCGGGTTGAACGAGACCGAGGTCAGCACCCGCGCCTCGCTCGATGCGACCCAGCAGATGATCCGCGCGCTCGGGCCCACCTACCGTCCCCTCTCCTGGACCCGCTCGGGCGCCCATGCCGGGTACCGCGGCCAGATCGGCAAGGATTCGGCGATCCCGCATTCGCTGACCACGAACGCCGTTTTCCGCCCCGGGGACGTGCTGGTGACGGGGGCGGGGGCCTCCATCGCCGGCTACAGCAGCGAACTCGAGCGCACGATGTTTATCGGGAAGCCCGACGCCCGGCAGACGCGTTACTTCGAGTTGATGCTGGGCGCGCAGCAGGCGGCGTTCGACGCGATCCGGCCGGGCGCGCGCTGCGCCGATGTCGACCAGGCGGTGATGGCCTACTTCAAGACCAACGACTTAATGGACCACTGGCGCCACCACACCGGACACGCGCTCGGCATGGGGATTCACGAGGCGCCGTTCTTCGATGTCGGCGATCCGACCCCGATCCGGCCGGGGATGGTGTTCAGCGTCGAGCCGGGGATCTACCTTCCCGGCTACGCCGGGTTCCGCCACTCGGATACCGTCCTGGTCACGGAGGATGGGATGGAGCGCCTCACCGCCTACCCGCGGGCGTTGGAGGATCTCACCATCGCCGCCTGAGCCCACCCTGGGCCTTCTTTGCTGAGCGTCCCCGTGATAGGCGGCCGCGCCTGCAGCGCCCGGCGGCAGGCTCAGCGCAGATCCGGGTTCAGCCGGTCCCGCAGCCAGTCGCCGACAAGATTGAAGCCCATCACGGTCAGCATGATCGCCAGCCCGGGGAACGTCGAATCCCACCAGGCGGTCTGGATGTAATTGCGGCTCTCCGCGAGCATGCCGCCCCACGACGGCACGGACGGATCGACCCCGAGGCCGAGGAAGGTGAGGGACGCCTCCAGGAGGATGTTGTTGGCGATGCTCAGCGTCGCCAGCACCAGCACCGCTCCGAGGGCGTTGGGCAGGACGTGCCGCCAGATGATGCGCCGGTCCGCCACACCGATCGCCCGCGCCGCCTGGATGTAGTCGGCCTCGCGGACCGCGAGGGTTTCGCTGCGGACCAGCCTCGCGTACAGCGCCCACTGGGTGACGGCCAGGACCAGGATGATCCGGTTGAGCCCCGGCCCCAGCACCGCGATCACGACGATCGCGAAGAGGATGAACGGGAAGCTGAGCTGCAGATCGGCGGCGCGCATCACCGTTTCGTCCAGCCAGCCGCCGTAGTACCCGCCGAGGAGGCCGAGCGCGGTGCCCGCCAGGCTCGACAGCAGCACAGACAGCAGGCCGACTTGGAGCGAGATCCTCGCGCCGTAGATGATCCGGCTGAGCATATCCCGCCCGATCGCGTCGGTCCCCAGGGGGTAGGACGATCCATACGTGAGCCAGGCCGGCGGCGTGAGGCGGGCGAGAAGATCCGCGGCCTGCGGACTGCGGGGCGCCAGGACGGGCGCCCCCACCGCCGCGGCGCCGGCGAGCACGACGAGGACGAGCCCGATCGCCAGGCCCAGCTTCCCGCCGGCGACTCCCCGCCGCCAGGAGGACGGCCCGGGGGAGGCGCGGACCGCGGCCGCGAGCGGGATGCTCACGCGCCGACCCGGATGCGGGGGTTGAGCAGCCCGTAACTGATGTCCACGAGAAGGTTGATCACACTCACGCCGCACGCCAGGATCACGACCACGCCCTGGACGACGGGGTAATCCCGGTAGCTCACCGCCTCGAGGGCCAGCTGCCCGATTCCCGGCCAGGCGAAGACATTCTCGAGGATCACGATTCCGCCGAGCAGCCCGCCGAACTGCAGCCCCACAAAGGTCACCACCGGCAGCAGCGCGTTCCGCATGGCGTGCCGGGCGATCACCGCGCGCTCCCGGAGGCCCTTGGCCCTCGCCGTCCGGACGTACGGCTGACCGAGGGTGTCGAGCAGGCTGGCGCGCACCAGCCGCACCAGCGTGCTGGCGAGGATGATGCCGAGCGTGACACACGGGAGGATCAGGGACACGGGCCCGCTGTACCCCGAGGGCGGGAGCCAGCGGAGGCGCACCGCCACGATGAGGATCAGCATGATCCCGAGCCAGAAGTTGGGGAACGAAAGGCCGAGCAGGCTCCCGATCCGGATGAGGATATCGGCGGGCGCGTTCCGGCGCGTGGCCGCGTAGGCGCCGAGCGGGAACGCCGCGAGCAGCGCCACCAGCATGCCGCCGGCCGTCAGCGCCAGGGTCGCCGGCGCCCGCTCGGCGATCAGCCCAAGGACGGGCTGTCCGCTGCGAAAGGAGGTGCCGAGGTTGCCGCCGGCGGCCTGCGCCAGAAACGACCCGTACTGCGCCAGGAAGGGCCGGTCGGTTCCAAACGCCTGCCGGATGCGGGCGATGTCCTCGGCGCTCGGAGCGCCGGCCCCTTCGAACAGGGCGACCGCCGGGTCACCGGAGAGCCGGATCCCGAACGCGACAAAGAGGGTGATCGCCGCCAGGACGGCGAGCGCGCCCCCGGTGCGGGCGGCGATGTACGGGATCACCGAGCGTTACTGCACGTCGAGCGGCGCCAGGCGCACCCGATCGTCCGGGGGCGCCGCGAACCCGCGCACCCGCTTGTTGACGCCCCAGAGGTTCACGGACTGCCACAGCGGGAAGTCGATCGCCAGGTCGTACAGGCGGCGGTCCAGCGCGAGGAACGCCTTCCGGCGGACCCCCTGGTCATTGCTGCTCCGTTCCTGCGTCAGGTAGCGCTCCACCTCGGCGTCGCTGAACACCGGGTTCCAGTACTCGCTCTTGTGATAGAGGAGGTAGGCGGTGTTGTCAAAGTCGAGCGTCCACCCGCCCCAGCCGAATTCGTACACCTGCCCCGTCTTGGCGTGGGGGAGGATGTCGCTGAAGTAGGTGACCTGCTCGAACGGCTGGAGGACGAGCTTGAGCCCGGCGGCCTGCAGGTAGCTGACCATC
>DATHLI010000410.1:0-3834 GCA_035488355.1 bacterium
CCCCAGGACGGCCAGGAGCACAAACAGGAGGATGACCGCGGCGGCGCCCACCAGCCCGAGCTCCTCGCCGATGATCGCGAAGATGAAATCGGTGTGGGCCTCCGGCAGGTAGAAAAACTTCTGCTGGCTGTGGCCGAGCCCCAGACCGGTGATCCCCCCCGAGCCCACGGCCAGCAGCGACTGGATGATGTTGAACCCGGCCCCCCGCGGATCTTTCCAGGGGTCCAGGAACGCCACCAGCCGGCTGCTCCGGTAGGATTCGCGCAGGATGACGACGAGGGCCACGGGGACGGCGGCGACCAGGACGGCGAAGAGGTGCCTCAGGCGCGCCCCGCCGGCAAACAGCATGGCGAAGGTGATCAGCCCGAGGACCAGCACCGAGCCGAGGTCGGGCTGCTTCACGATCGCCGCGGCGAGGATCAGGAAGATGAGCAGGGGCGGCAGCACGCCGGAGGCAAAATCGCGGACCCGTTCGCCGCGGTTGGCGAGGAAGTTGCTGAGATACAGGATCATCCCGAGCTTGGCCATCTCGGCGGGCTGAAAGTTCACCCCGCCGAGGGAGACCCAGCGGCGGGCGCCCCCGGCGACCCGGCCGATGTGCGGAAAGAGCACGAGGATCACCGCCAGCACCGCGAGGCCGAGCAGCGGGATGGTCCACCGGCGGAGCTTGAGATAGTGCACGCGCCGGGCGATCGACATCGCGGTCACGCCGATGACCGCATAGGCGAGCTGACGCTTCAGGTAGAACGCTCCGTCGCCGAACTGGGCCTGCGCCGAGACCGCGCTCGCGCTGTAGACCATGACGACGCCGACGCAGGTGAGCCCGAGGACCGTGACAAAGAGCCCCCAGGCCGGGCCGCGGCGGTGGATCAGTTCCACCGGACGCCTCCGGTCCCGGCGCGCGGCCCGCGGGCCAGCGCGGAGACCAGTTCCAGGTAGCGGTCCCCCCGCTCCCGGTAGTCCTTGAACTGATCGAAGCTTTCGCACCCCGGGGACAGCGACACGACATCTCCGGGTCGCGCGACTTCATGCGCCGTTCGGACCGCCGCCTCCAAAGTCCCGCACCGGATCACCGGCGCCACCCGGACGGCCACGAGGGCCTTTTCGATCTGAGGGGCCATCGCGCCGATCAGCAGCACGGCGCGGACGGGCCGGTCCGCGAGGGCCGCCGCCATGGGCCGGAAGTCGTCCGCCGTTCCCCCGCGCCGCTGACCGCCCGCGATGAGCACAAGCGGTTGATCGAACGCGCGGATCGCCGCGGCCGCCGCGGTGGGATTGGTGGCGAGCGAGTCCTCGTAGAACCGGACGCCGCCGACCATGGCGGCCAGCCGCATCCGGTAGGGAAGTCCTCGGAACGCCCGCAGCGCCCGGCCCATCGCCGCGGCATCGGCGCCGGCGGCGCGCGCCGCGAGTGTCGCCGCGAGCCCGTTTTCCAGCGCGTGGGCGCCGGGCACCTGGAGGTCGCCCACCGCACACACCCGCTCCTCCCGTCCCCCGAGGCGGACGGCGATCTGGCCATCCACGACACAGGCGCCCTCGTCGACCGTCCGCAGCCGGCTGAAGGGCAGGACCGTGCCGCGGGCCGCCGCCGCGAGCGCCCACGTGGCGGGATCGTCGGCGTTCAGGATCGCCCGATCCCCCGCCTGCTGGTGGGTCAGGATGCCCGCCTTGACCCGCACATAGGCGTCGAAGGATCCGTGATCGTCCAGATGGTGCTGGGCGAGGTTGGTGATCACCGCGATCTGCGGGCTGTACCGCAGCCCCATCAATTGGCGGTTGCTGATCTCCAGCACCAGGATCGCGTCCGGCGTCACCTCGTCCAGACGGTAGA
The DNA here is from genome assembly GCA_035488355.1 of bacterium. Classification (GTDB taxonomy): domain Bacteria; phylum Sysuimicrobiota; class Sysuimicrobiia; order Sysuimicrobiales; family Segetimicrobiaceae; genus Segetimicrobium. The sequence goes on from DATHLI010000410.1 coordinate 1,832, forward strand.
GAATCGGGACGTGCGTCCGGTCGTTGCCGCTGACGAAGGTCTTGCGACCGCTCTCGGCGAGCATCTGCGCCGCGAGATGCACCACGGTGAACTTCCCGTTCGTGCCCGTGACCCCCAGGATGGGACACGAGACGGTCTCAAAGAACAACTCGGTCATGCTGCTGAGAGGGACGCCGTTGTCGCGCGCGCGCGCCACCGGCTGGTTCTCCGGATGCCGGAACCACGCCTGGCCGGCGTAGATGACCTCCGCCTGGTCGAGCCCTTCGAGATAGCGGTCGCGAAAGCGCACCTGGATCGGCGCCGTCAACAGCCGGTCGATCGCCGCCTCCTGCGCGGCCGGGTCCATCCATGCGTGGTAGCGGCGGAAGGCCGCGGGGAAGGTCTCCCGGGACTGCAGATCGTGCGCGGTGATCGAGGTCACCCCGCGGTCCAGCAGGAACTGGACGACGGCGGTCCCTTCGGTGCCGGAGAGCCCGACCACGTGCACGCGCTTCCCGCGCAGCCGCTCCATCACGTCGCGCGTCATGGTCCGAGCCCCACGCCGAGCGCCGCCAGGAGCGCCCCGCACACCCAGAATCGCACGACGGTCTGGGTCTCCGTCCAGCCGGCCAGTTCGAAGTGATGATGGAACGGGCTCATGCGGAACAGGCGCCGGCCGGTCGTCTTGAAGCAGGCGACCTGCAGGAACACCGACAGCGCCTCCGCGACGAACACCCCGCCCACGATGAGGACGAGCAGCTCCAGTTTGGCCAGAATGGCGGCCATCGCCAGCGCCGCGCCGAGGGCCTGCGACCCGACATCGCCCATGAACACGCCGGCCGGATACGCGTTGAACCACAGAAAGCCGAGCGCCGCTCCCGCCACCGCGGCGCACAGGATGCCGATCGGCGCGGCACCCGACTGCGCGGCGAGGATGCCGAGGGCCACGGCGGCGATCGCCGTGCTCCCCGCGGCCAGGCCGTCGAGCCCGTCGGTCAGGTTCACCGCGTTGACCATCCCGACGATCAGCGCCGCGCAGAACACCGGGTATGCCCAGCCGAGGTCCACCGACAGGCGCATGCCCGGGATGGCCAGGCTCGTGTCCGGATGGAGGAACCGGACCACAAAGGCGCCCAGCAGCAGCGCGGCGGGGATCTGCAGCAGCAGCTTCTCCCGGGCTCGGAGGCCCAGGTTCCGCCGGCGGGCGATGGCGAGCGCGTCGTCCACACCGCCGATCACGGCGAACAGGCCGGTGCCCACCACCGCGATCAGGAGGCCGGGAGGAGCACCCTCCTCCCACACGTCGACCGCCAGCGCGGCGACGACGACCGCCCCGATCAGCAACAGGCCGCCCATCGTCGGCGTCCCCGACTTTTGACCGTGTCGCGCCGGTGCCTCCTGCCGGATCGACTGGACGGCGCCCCTGCGGCGCAGCCACCCAATCACCGGCCCGCCCGCGGCCAGGGTCAGCGCCGTGGCCAGTCCCCCGGCCGCAAGATACGGCGTCACGGGCCGCCTCCGGGGCCCGGGATCGGCGCGGGCGCCGCGCCCGAGAGGGCCGCGGTGATCCGCTCCATCGCCATCGCCCTGGAGCCCTTGATCAGCGCCACCGCGCCGGGGACCAGTTCCCGCCGCAGCAGCGCGACCACCTCGTCGAGATCGGTCGCGTGCACGACGCGCGGGCCGCCGGCCTCTCGCGCCGCGGCCGCGAGATCCGCGGCCAGCGGGCCAAACGCGACCAGAAGATCGATCCGCCGTCCGGCCGCTTCACGGCCGACGCGCCGGTGGGCCTCCGGGGCCCGGGAGCCGAGCTCCTTCATGTCGCCGAGCACCGCGATCCGCGGGGAGCCCGCGATCTCGTCGAGCGCGGCGAGCGCGACGCCCACGGACTGCGGGCTGCTGTTGTACACATCGCTGAGGAGCGTGACCGGCCCGACGCGCACCACCTCCAACCGCATCGGCAGGGACACCGCATCACCGAGGCCGCCCGCGATCGCCTCCGGCGCCATCCCCAGCGCCACGCC
>DATHLI010000411.1:0-9281 GCA_035488355.1 bacterium
CAGCCCCTCGCCGCCGTTCCCGCCTGACCCGGCGAGGGGAAATCGCTTCGAGAGATCGGTGATGACCAGTTTCGGCGTCATGCCGGCGCTGCGCCGCCGCAAGCAAAAAGCGCCGTCCCCGGAACCGGGGCGGCGCATCGAAGCTCCCTCCGCTGGAATTACCCAGATCAGGTTCCGGGGTCGACGGCAGGGTAGCCGTCCTCTCAGCCTGGTTCCCCAAGCTCCCCCACTGCTATGGGTGATACGCCTCTAGTATACCACAGCGCCGCTCATGCTTCGCGCGCAAGGACCCGCCACAACTCATCAGCCGCCGGCGGGGGCAGGGGGACCTCGCGGCCGCCCCGCACGACCAGGCGGTCCCGGGGGACGAACTGCCCGATCTCTTCGGCTCGGGTCCCGTCGCGGGCAATCGCCTCCGCGGTGCGCCCGGCGTCGGGCGTCGCCACCAGCAGCGCCCCGCTGCCGATCAGGCCCAGCGGATCGATCCCGAGGACCCCGCAGACCGCCGCGGTCTCCGGCAGCACCGGGATGCGGGCGGCATCGATCCGGACCCCGATCCCGGACGCCGCCGCCATCTCGTAGGCGGCGCCGAGCACCCCGCCCTCGGTGACGTCGTGCATGGCGCGGGCGCCGGCCCGGGCGGCCGCCCGCGCCTCCGGGAGCACGCTCAGCTGCAGCCGGAAGCCTTTGGCCCGCTCGAGGAGCGCCGCGCCCAGGACCGGCGCGAGACGCCGCTCCAGCGCTCCCGCGAGGATGGCCGTCCCCTCGATGCCCGCGCCCTTGGTCAGCAGCAAGGCGTCGCCGGCCGTTGCCCCGCCGCTTCGGAGCGCCCGGCCCCTCGGGGCCCGTCCCACCGCCGTCACCACGGCGATTGTCCGGTCGATCCCGCGGGTGACTTCGCTGTGGCCGCCGACGATCTCCACCTGCAGCGTCTGCGCGGCCGCCGAGGCGTCCCGCATGATCCGCGCGAGATCGTCCGCCGCGCGTTCGGGGGCCAGCAGGAGCGTCAGGGTGAGGGCGACGGGCTCCGCCCCGGCCGCCGCGAGGTCGTTCGTGGCCACGCACACGGCGTACCAGCCGAGATCCGCGTCCGCGCCGGTGATGGGGTCCGTGGTGAGCACGGCCACCTCTTCACCGAAATCGATCGCGGCGCAGTCCTCACCGAACTGGGCGTGGACGAGGACGTCCGGGCGGCGCGTGCCGAGGTGCGGATAGACGACCGAGGCGAGCAGGTCGGCGGGGACTTTCCCGATGGGGAGCCGCACCGTCTCCGCGCGGCGGCCCTTTAGACCGGCACCTTGGACGAGATGAGGGTCATCTTCTTCAGAATCGCCTGCGCGGCCTCGAGCGCGCGCACGCCGTGCTCGCCGGGGACGAGCGGCGTGGCCTCGCCGCGCACGCAGCTCATGAAGTGCATCAGCTCGGCCCGCAGCGGCTCTTCGCCCTTGACCACCGTCCGGTGCTGCTTCCCGTGGCGCCGCACCGTGATCTGCTGGCGGAGGTAGTTCAGATGGATCAGCCCGTCGGGGAGCGTGATCTCCAGCTCCGCGGCCTTCACGGGGGAGACACGGCTGGCGACGAAGCTGGCCAGGCATCCACTCTCCAGCACCAGGTGAGCGACCGCGAGGTCTTCGTCTTCCCCGTGGATGGCGGCCCCAAACGCGCTTACGCGCGCGACCGGCGAGCGCATTAGGTTCAAAATGATGTCGAGGTCGTGGATCATCAGGTCGAGGACCACTCCGACGTCCATCACGCGGCTGGGGTTCCAGGGGCGGACCCGCCGGACCTGAACGAACAGGGGCTCGCCCACCAGGTCGTTGAGCGCGTGCACGGCCGGCTTGAACCGTTCAACGTGGCCGACCAGAAGGGAGACCCCGGCACGGTGGGCGAGCTCAACGAGTTCGACGGCCTGATCGACGGTCGTGGTAATGGGCTTTTCCACGAGCACGTGCACGGCATGCTGGAGGAACTCGCGGGCGATCTCATAGTGGAAGGCCGTCGGGACGGCCAGGCTGACCGCATCGACCTTGCCGAACAGCATGCGGTAGTCGCGATACCCCGCCGTCTGGTAGCGCTTGGCGAACGCGTTCACTTCCGCCGGTGCCTTGTCGACCACGCCCGCGAGGATGACATCGGGGAGGTGATGGTACACGCGGACATGGTGCTGGCCCCACTGCCCCAGGCCGACTACGCCGACACGGATCGGCCGAGCCATGGACACCGCCCCCCCTCAGTGCCTGGGATCGAACCGGCGGATTGCGTGTACGATCCGGTGGATCTCTTCCTCCCCGAGCGCCGGGTGCACCGGGATGCTGACCACTTCCAGAGCCGCCCGTTCGGCCTCCGGGCAGCGCGCCTCGCCGTACCCGAGCCGCCGGTACAGCGGGCTCCGATGGATCGGCGTCGGGTAGTAGACGCGGGTGCCGATGCCGCACGCCGTCAGATGCTGCGCCAGGCGGTCCCGATGTTTGGGCACCCGTAGGGTGTACTGGTGGTACACGTGCGTGGCGTCCCGCGGTTCCCGCGGGAGCGTCAGCCACTCCAGGTCCCGGAGCCCCTCGGTCAGGGCCTTCGCGTTCTGCCGGCGCCGCGCGTTGTGTTCGTCGAGCCGGGCGAGCTGCCCGATCCCGATCGCGGCCGCGATCTCGGTCATGCGATAGTTCGAGCCCAGCATCTCGTACACGTACTGGGAGGACTGCCCGACGTTGATGAGCATCCGAGCGCGCTCGGCGAGCCCGGGGTCATCGGTGACGACCATCCCGCCCTCGCCGGTGGTGAGGTTCTTGGACGGGTAAAAACTGAACGCGGCCGCGGCGCCGAACGTGCCGACCTTGCGCGCCCCCACCGCCGCGCCGTGCGCCTGCGCGGCGTCCTCGATGACGGTGAGGTGGTGCCTCCGCGCGATCTCCATCAGCGCCCCCATCCGGCACGGCAGACCGTAGAGGTGCACCATCAGGAGCGCCTGGACGCCGGGCGTGCGGTCCAGCGTTTCCGAGACCGCGTCGGGACTCAGGTTGAACGTCTCGGGATCGATGTCGACGAACACCGGGGTGTAGCCGCGGCGCACGATCGCGTTGGCCGTGGCGACAAATGAGAACGGCGTCGTGATCACCCGGGCGCCCGGCACCAGGCCGGCGACTTCGAGGATCACTTCGAGGGCGGTGGTGCCGGAGGAAGTCGCGGCGCCGTGGCCGGCTCCGAGATAGACGCTGAAGGCCCGCTCAAACTCGTGGACCCACCGGCCTGCGACGAGGTGCCCGGACTCCAGCACCGCGAGAACCCGGCGCTTGTCTTCGTCGGAGAGGAGGGGTGCGGCGATGGGAATCGTCGGTTGCGACGTCGTCTGCACGTCCGTGCCCAGGCTGATCTCACCCTCCCGAGACGGGCATCATGTTGTAGTTCTGGACAGCAAGAAAATTTCCTGCTGCGCGGGAAGCGCAGGCGTGCGCGCGCGCCGGGCGGATGGGATCCGGCGCGCCCCGGTGGAACGGCGCTAGGCCTGCGCCGGCGATTCCAACTGGCGCTGCAGGGCGCCCAGCATGCGCTCGAGGTTCTCCTTCATCTTCATCCGCAGGAGCGTGCTGAGCAATCCTCCGATCAGCGGGATGTCGAACTCGAAATCCACCACGATGGTGGTCCGGGTCCCTCCCGATTCCGGGCTGAACATCCACGTCCCTTCGTACCGGTCGAAGTCCCCGTCGCGCTGCCGGAACCGGCAGAGGTGCCGCGCGTCGTCCCAGGCGTCCTCTTCGATCCACCGGATCCGCCGACCCTCCACGATCCCGACCCACTCCGTCAGCACAGGCACGCCGTCGCGCCGCTCCAAGACGGTGAGCCGCTCGAGATCGGGCATGAACCGAGGAAAATCCTCGACGCGCTTCGCCAGCGCATACGCCGCCTCGAGCGGCGCCCGAATCAGGACCGTCCCCTCTACCCGCGCCATACCACAGGCCTCCTCGGGGGTTAGGCATGCAGCTCCAGGATATCGCCGTCCTCGAGCACGTGCTCCCGCTGCACCATCTGGCCCTCAAACGTGCCCGTCCCCCAGATGCGCGCGTACTTGAGCCGGTCGGCAAAGTCCTTGTGCACGACGGCCGCCGCGTCCTGCACGGTCGTCCCGCGCTTCAAGACAAAGGGCACCGACAGGTCCGCACGCCGTCCCCGGGCCTTCGTGTAGACGCGGATGACGTTGAGGAGCCGAAACATTTCCAGGCGCAGCGCGTCGACATTTATCCCGGTTTCGGCCGACACGGCCAGGATCGGCCACCGGCTCGCGTAGAGCTCGCGGAGGATTTCCAGCCGCCCATCCGCCCCCGGAGCATCCGTCTTGGCCGCGACGAGGATCGTCGGGACGCTCCCGGACACAGCGCTCTCGGGCGCACCGCCCTCGGAGGCCTCTGTGCTCCGGGAACTCCCGCGGCCCTCGGCGCCCCCGCCGTCCTCGGAAGGCGCGCCGGCCCTGCCGAGGCGAACATTGAAGCGTTCCAGCAGGGTCAGCGTCTCCTCCATGGAGGACAGCAGATCATCGCTGGCGAGGTCTGCGACGAGGAGCGCGCCGTCGGCCTGCCGGATCAGCGCGAACAGCCACGGCTCCGCCGTCTCCGGGGCGATCGGCGGCAGGTCGATGAGCTGAATCTGCACGTTCTCGAATGGCACCATCCCGGGGAGCGGCGTGCGCGTCGAGAAGGGGTACGGCGCCACCACCGGGGTGGCGTTGCTGAGCGCGGCGAGGAGGCGTGACTTCCCCGCGTTGGGGGGGCCGATCAGGGCCTCCTGCCCGGCCCCTTCGCGGGGAACATGGTGCCAGGTGGGCCCGCGCCCCGAGGTACGCTTGCGGGCCGCCTCGGTCCGCACCTTGGCCATCCGCCGGCGGATGTCCGCCCGCATGTGCTCGGTCCCCTTGTGTTTGGGGATCGTGGCCATCATTTCGTTCAGGGCGGCCAACTGTTCTTCCGGGGTGGCGGCCTCGCGGAAGCGGCGTTCCGCGTCAAGGTATTGCGGGGTGAGGTTGGCGGGCATCCCGGGGCGGAGTTAGGTGATGCGGCTCACCCGGAGCTCCAGGGTCCCGGCAGGGACGGCGACGCGGATGGTCTCACCGACCGCGCACCCCAAGAGCGCGGCGCCGACCGGTGAGAGATGGCTGATGCGGCCCTCGGACGGGCTCGCCTCCACGGGCCCCACGATGGTGTAGACCATGGGCTCCTTCGTCGCCGTGTCGATGAGGTGGACGGTGTTGCCGATCGTGACCACTTCCGACCGGCCCCGGCCCGGCTCATCGATCACCTGGACGTTGCGCAGGAGCAGGTCGAGCTCTTGGATGCGTCCTTCGACGAAGGCCTGCTCGTTCTTCGCGTCCTCATACTCGGAGTTCTCCGAGCGGTCGCCGAGCTCCGCGGCCCGCTTGATCCGCAGGGCGACCTCGCGGCGCTTCGTCGACCGCAGGTGCCGCAGTTCCGCCTCGAGCTGATCGCGGCCCTGCTGGGTCAGAAACGTCGGTGGTGGCTGGGGCGGGCTGTCACTCCGCACAAATGTCCTCCTGTATCTTGGCTTGGAGCCCCCGTAGGGTGCGAGTGTTATTGTACCAGAGCACGGTGGGGCAGTGAAGGTCACTCCGGTTTGGAGTCCCCGCAGGGCAACCTCTGCTTGCCGTTGGCTACACTCTGGTTTGGAGCCCCCGCAAGGGGGGCGGTTATGTGCCCAGGCCGTTCTTCGCCGCGTACGTCGCGGCTTGGGCGCGGTTGTGGATGCGCAGCTTCTGGTACACGGACCGGAGATGGCTCTTCACGGTGGGTTCGGAGAGGAAGAGTTTCAGCGCGATCTCCTTATCGCTCAACCCGGACGCCACGCCCTTGAGGACGTCGAGCTCACGCTCCGTCAGGCCGGGGCCCCGGCGGAAGTTGAACAACACCGCATCCCGCTCGGTCGCCGCCAGGCGCTCGACGAGTTTGCGGGCGATCACAGGGTTGATCATGGTCCGGTCCGAGTGGACCGACCGGATGGCCCGGATGAGATTCTCGGGAGGGATATCCTTCAGCACGTAGCCGATGGCGCCGGCCTGGACGGCCTTGAGGACGGTTTCCTGATCGTCATAGACGGTCAGGATGAGCACCTGAGTCTCAGGGCAGGCCTCTTTGATCTGCTTGGTCGCGTCGATCCCGCTGCCGTCCGACAGTTTCACGTCCATCAGGACGACATCGGGCTTGAGCTCGGTCGCCCGCCGGACGGCTTCCTTGACGCCGCTCGCCTTGCCGACCACGGAAATATCGTGCTCGGCCTGCAGGATCACCCTCAACCCTGCGGCGACGATCTCATGATCGTCCACCAGCATGACTCGGACTGGCACTGCGTCTCCGCCTCCTCGGACCCATCCAGAGACTAGCCCCCGCAGGGGATAACCTCTGCCCGCCGCGTTTGTACATTTACTATGCCCCGTTTCCAGCCGGGCTAGCCTCATCCCCCACCCTCCGACATGGGATCCCGGCCGAGGCCAGCCGGAAGCCCGGATCCCGCCCCGCAGGGGGCCCTCCTCGCCGATCGGCCTTCGATCGGCCTTTTTCATGGGCTTTATCGTCTGGATGATCCGCTCATACACGGGATCTCACGTTCGAATGATGCCCTATCATCCGAACGAAGGATCAAATTCCATCGGAAGAGATCAAGGGACCGGACTTCCCCCCCGGGAACCAACCTGATATGTTTACGACAGAAATGGTGCCAACAGTGACCTCGGTCCGAGTCATGGTCGTCGATGACATGACCCTCGTGCGTGAAGGCATTCACAGCTTGATGGCCGGGCGGGAATCCGTTGAGATCATCGGCAAAGCCTCGGATCTCCAGGAGGCGACAGGGCTCATGGCCCAGACCGATCCTGATGTCGTCCTCCTCGATCAAGACCTGCCCGGACTGGACACCTCGGAGGCGATCTTTCTCCTCAAGCAGCAGCGTCCTCAGGTAGAAGTCATCGTGCTCTCGGAGACTCCGGACGAAGAGCGGGCGCTCCGGGCGCTCGAAGCCGGAGCGAGCGGATACGTCCTCAAGGACATCAGCCCGGAGAATCTCGTCCGAGCGATCCACGGGGTCCGCGATGGCCGGACGATGACCAATCCATACATTACCCGCCAGCTGATCGAGCGGTTTCGGGTGCTGATGCGCGAACGGGGGAGCGCCCAAGGAGGCCACCCCGCCGGCCTTTCGGCCCGCGAGTTGGAGATCATCGTGGAGATGGCGAAGGGGGCCACGGACCGCGAGATTGCCAAGAAGGTGTGCCTTGGCGAGTCCACGGTCAAGAGCCACATCCGCGCGATTCTCCGGAAGTTCGGCGCCCGCAACCGGACGCACGCGGTCGCCTATTTCTTGCGCAAGGGCATCATGCGATAGCCATGGAGGGGCGCATGCTCCAGCCGGAGGTTCTTCCACCCCTGATAGACAAGCCGCTCTATGCGCCCGTGGAGATCAGCGTCCCGGCGCGGCTGTGCAATGGATCGCGCCTGCACCGTGTTGGCGATCTGATCACCTATCGATCGGGGATCTGGATGGTGAAGGGATTCTACCTCGGTCCCACCGCGACGGGCGAATTCGAGCTGTACTATATTCTCGCCGAAGCCACTCCGTCGTCACACCAGCTCGGCGCGCCGTAACCTCGCGCCCCGCCGCGCGGGGGAGTCCCCGGCCCGAACTCCCGGTTCCGGTGCGGCTGCCCCTGATCCAGGGCGGCGCTCCGGCGGCAGGCCCGCGCCATGTCCCGTCGAACCACAGGGGGACACCATCGCGTGGAGGGCCATGGGATGGCATCGTTGTCCGTCATCGTCCCCACCTACAACGAGGCGGAGAATATCCAGCGGCTCGTCGAGCGCGTCCACACCGCGCTCGCGGGGACCGACTATGAACTCATTGTTGTCGACGACAGCGTGGACGGCACCCAGCAGGTCCTGGCCGATCTGGCGCGGTTCACCCCCTGGATCCACGTGTTCCACCGCGACGGGCGGCGGGGTCTGGCCTCCGCGGTCGTCGATGGCATCGCCGCCGCTCAGGGAAGCGTGGTGTGCGTCCTCGACGCCGACCTCCAGCATCCCCCCGAGACCCTGCCGCTGCTCACCGCGGCGCTGGAGCGGTCCGGCGCGGACCTCGCCGTGGCGAGCCGGTACGTTCCCGGGGGCCGCTATGTCACATTCGAGGCGTGGCGGCGGGTCGTCTCCCGGGTGGCGACCCGGGCCGCCCAGATCCTGCTCCACCGAGCCCGGCGCGTCGCGGATCCGCTGTCCGGATTCTTCGCCTTCCGCCGGACCGCGGTGCGCGGCGTCCGGCTGAGACCCGTCGGGTATAAGATCCTTCTGGAGATCCTCGTTCGGGGCAACTTGTCCCGCGTCGTCGAGGTCCCCTACAGCTTCGAGATCCGGAGCGCAGGCCAGAGCAAGCTCACGCCGAGGCAGCACTGGGAGTACCTGCAGCACCTGTGCGTCCTCGCCGGGGGGCAGTTTGGAAATCTTCGGTCCATCGAGGTGGCTGTGCTCCCCGCCCCCCTGAGGAGCGGGGCCAGCGAGTAAGACCGTCCTGCCGGCCCGTGAGGGCGGCGCCCGCGGCGGCCGCTCCCCGGTTCCCGGTGAGGCCGCCCGCTTTCAACTCCTGTGCAGTTGAAGCCTGCCGGCCTCGAGATAGCGGGACGGGAGCGGATGTCCGAGCGGCCCGGCAAGGGCCCGCGACGCCGCCGCGACCGCCTCGAGGTCGATCCCCGTGGCGATGCCCATCCCGTGCAGCATATAGAGCAGATCCTCGGTCGCGAGGTTGCCGGACGCCCCCGGCGCGTACGGACACCCCCCCAGGCCCCCCGCTGAGGCGTCTATGGTGGAGATGCCGCGGGCGAGCGCGGCCAGCACGTTGGCGAGGGCGGTGCCGCGGGTGTCGTGGAAGTGCACCGCGATCGCGCTCGCGGGAAGATCCCGGGACAGGTCCTCGAGGAGGGAGATCACCTCAGCCGGGGTCGCGGCGCCAATGGTGTCCGAGATGGCGACCTCATAGCATCCCATCTCGACAAGGGCGCGGGCGACCGACCGGACCCGTTCGGGGGCCACGCGTCCGCTGTAGGGACACCACCAGGACGTTGAGACATAGCCGCGAACACGGCACCCCGCCGCAGCCGCCACCGCCATGACCTCGCGGAACGCGGCGAGCGACTCCTCGATCCCCATGTTGATGTTGTGCCGGGCGAAGGCTTCCGACGCCGCGGTAAAGACGGCGACCTCGCGCGCCCCGGCCCGGAGGGCCCGCTCCATCCCCTGGCGGTT
>DATHLI010000412.1:0-4431 GCA_035488355.1 bacterium
CGCTCTCCACGAACAGGACCCCGTTGTTGGCCAAGACGCCCACGGGGATCCCGTGCAGGCGCGCGAAGCCTGTCACCAGCGTCTGCCCGTAACGCGCCTTGAACTCCTGGAAGCGGCTGCCGTCCACGAGGCGGGCGATGACCTCCCGGGCGTCAATCTGCCGCCGCGGGTCTTGAGGAAGGATGCCGTAGATCTCCCGGGGCTCGTACCGGGGCTGCTCCGGAGGCGCCACGTCCAGGGCGACCCGCTTGACCCGGTTCAGCGTCCCCACGATCTCGCGCACGATGGCGATCGCATCCGCGTCGTCCTCGGCGAAATGATCGGCCACCCCGCTGCGCCGGGTATGGACATCCGCGCCGCCCAGCTCTTCCGCCGACACTTCCTCGCCGGTCGCGGCCTTCACGAGCGGCGGGCCTCCGAGAAAGATCGCGCCGCTCCCCCGGACGATCACCGCCTCGTCGGCCATCGCCGGCACATAGGCGCCCCCCGCGGTGGACGACCCGAGCACCGCGGCGATCTGCGGAATCCCGCGCGCGGAGAGCTGCGCCTGGTTATAGAAGATCCGTCCAAAATGCTCGCGATCGGGAAAGACCTCCGCCTGCAGGGGCAGAAAGGCTCCGCCCGAGTCGACCAGGTACAGGCAGGGGAGGTGGTTCTCGAGCGCGATCTGCTGCGCGCGGAGGTGCTTCTTTACGGTGAGCGGGTAGTAGGTCCCGCCCTTGACGGTGGCGTCGTTGGCCACGATGATGCACTCGACGCCCCGGACGCGGCCGATTCCGGTGACGATCCCGGCGGAGGGGGCCTCGCCGGCGTACATCTCCCAGGCCGCCAGGGGCCCGATCTCCAGGAACGGCGACTGAGGGTCCAGCAGGAGATCGATCCGTTCCCTGGCGGTCTTCTTTCCCTGCTCCTGGTGCCTCCGCTGGGCGCGCGGTCCCCCGCCCTCCCGGACCTTGGCCAGACGTTCCGCGAGCAGCCGGGCCAGTCCCTGGTGGTAGGCGTCGTTGGCGGCGAACTCTTGGGAGCGCGTATCGACCTGCGACTCGAGGACCGGCATCGTACGTGCTATTCCCTTCGGAAATGGGCAATCCTCGTCGCCGGGCGCACAAACTTTCGCGATACACCCATTCGGCTTTGAATTCACCGTCGAGTCTGCCCTATGCTTAAGAATGTCAACCGTTGATCACGCTGCAGACGCTCAGCATCCAACGGCAACGGCTCCTCTTCTTGCGGCACCAGACAGGCCCCACAATAGCCTCACGGGAGGTGTGATGTGCCCAAGTACCTGATCCAGGCTTCGTACACGGCGGAGGGTGCGAAAGGGATCCTCAAGGGCGGGGGGTCCGCGCGCAGGACGGCGGCGCAGCAGGCGATCGAGAGTGTGGACGGAAAGATGGAGGCGTTCTACTTCGCCTTCGGCGAGGACGACGCGTACGTCATCCTGGACGCCCCGGACAACGTGAGCCTCGCCGCCGCGTCGCTGGCCATCAACGCCAGCGGCGCCGTTCGGACAAAAACCACTGTCCTGCTTACGCCGGAAGAGATCGACAAGGCCGCGAAGAAGACGGTGAGATACCGCCCACCTGGGCAGTAGCGGGTGAGTGTAAGAGTAAGAAGAAAGGGGCGTCTCAATGGACCGAATCTGCCTGGTGGTCCCAATCCTCCCCGGCAGGACCGCTGCTGCGCGAGAGTTCTGGCGCGAGGTGGAGATGGAGCGCAAGGCCGAGTACGGGCGCTCGGAGCGGCGCATCGGGATCACCAAGGAGGTCTGGCACCTGGCCCAGTTACCAGGGGGCGACCACTTCGTCGCCTACATGGAAAGTCCGGATTTCAGCAACGCGCTGCGGTTGTTCTCCCAATCGCAGGATGACTTTGACCTGTGGTTCAAGCGCCGGCTGGCCGAGGCGACCGGGGTCGACCTGAACAACCCGCCAGAGATGCAGCTGCCAGAGTTACTCTCCAGTTACCAGGCGTGAAACGAAGATGATCCTCAGCAGGCCATGACCGCCATGCGCAAGGCGGGGACGGCCACCGACCGGGCGCCAAAGGGTTAGATGCCTGTCGCAGCCAGTATCCGGGGGCAGGGAATCCTCCTGCCCCTTTGTATTTTACGTCACACCTTGCCCAAAGGAGGGGGGTATGGCCACGGCCGTCCGAAGCAGTGAGCACGACGCCATCTATTATCCCGAAGATCGTCTGCCCGGGCTTCAGACCGTCTTGCTCGGCATCCAGCACGTCATGGCGATGTTCGGAGCCACCGTTCTCGTCCCGCTCATCCTCGGCTTCAACGTCAACACGGTGCTGTTCTTCAGCGGGGTCGCCACCCTGATTTTCCTCGCCTGGACCGGCGGCAAGATCCCGAGCTACCTCGGATCGTCGTTCTCGTTCATCGGGTCGGTGCTGGCGATCCAGGGCGGCGCCGGTCAGAATCAATCGCTGGCCTTCGCCGGGATCTTCGTGGCGGGGGCCCTGTACTTCCTCGTCGGCCTGGGCGTCCACCGGGCCGGTCCCAATGTCATCCGGTTCTTCATGCCGCCGGTGGTGACCGGCACCGTTGTGGCGGTGATCGGCCTTGCCCTCGCCAACCCTGCCTGGGCCAGCTACTCGAAGGATCTCTTTACCGCCACCGTCACCGTGCTGGCCGCGGCCGTGGCCAGCGTCTACCTGCGCGGCTTTGCCCGCCTGCTGCCGATTCTGATCGCGATTGTCGTCGGCTACGTGGTCGCCCTGGTCGATCCCCTCTGCGGCGCGGCCACGTCGGGATGCCATGTCAATTTCGGCCTGGTGACCGGGGCGCCCTGGGTCGGCCATCCGCAGTTCAGCTTTCCCCAGTTCACCGCCCGGGCCGTGAGCCTGTTCTGGTTCATTCCCATCGTGCTGGTCGCGGAGAACGCCGGCCACGTCTACGCCATCAGCGGCCTGATGAAGCGGGATCTCAGCGGATCCCTGGGCCGGGCGTTCATGGGGGATGGGATCGGAACGATGTTGAGCGGGCTGTTCGGGGGGACCGGCGAAACGACCTACGCCGAGAACATCGGGGTCATGGGGGTGACGCGGGTGTTCTCGATTCCGGTGTACGTGGTGGCCGCCGTCGTCGCGATCCTGCTCGGCTTCATCCCGAAGTTCGGCGGCCTGGTCAACAGTATTCCGGTGAGCGTCCTCGGCGGAATCGAACTGTACCTGTTTGGGCTCATCGCCGCCATCGGGGGGAAGATCTGGGTGGACGGCCGTGTCGATTTCTCCAACCGCGCCAACCTGGCCACGGCGGCCATCCCGCTCATCCTCGCGGCCAGTGGATCGGGCATCAAGTCCGGGGCCTTCGAGATCAACAATCTCGGCCTGGGAGCGCTGGGCGCCGTTCTCATCTACCAAATCCTTCGGCCGGGCATGAAGGAGGCGTAGACTCCCGCCTCCCGTCTAGGGGCCCCCGGGGGCATTCCGGCCACCCCTGGAACAGGAAAAGGGGGTGGAGGAAGCATATGTTCGTTGTCCATGGGGCCGCCCACGACGTCGAGACAGACACCTCGCGGCCGGCATGCAGGTCCGTTTGGATCGATCGCCGCGGTGGCGGCGACTGTGGTGCTGATGGTCGCCGTCGGGCTGCCGGGCGAGAGAGCCGCGGCCCAGGTCCCCTCTCCTGACGAGATCATTGCCCGCCTGTCGGAGGCGAGCGCGAGCATTTCAGGCCTTGCGGACGCCGTCTTCAAGTTGTGGATCAAGAAGCCTGTGACCGAGCGGCCCAACTGTGTCTTTACCGGAACGCTGCGCCTCGACCAGGGGCGCCAGACGCTCACCGTCGGGGAGCGGTCGGCCGGCACGTTCTGCTGGGCGGTCAACCAGTACGTCGTCGGCCGGCTGTTCGAAGCCAGCGAGCCCGTGGGGACCTTTCTGTCGAGGTTCGACATCACCGTGCTCGGGCAGAAGCTCGTGGACGATGACCGGTACTATCTCGTCCAGGGCAAGGCGCGGGATCCCAAAAACAATCCCCGGGGGCTCATCGCCTGGATCGATTATGATCGAGGCCTGGTGATCGATGGGACGCTCCAGTATGGGTGGGGCACCATTGATTCCGAGCAGCGGTACTCTCTCATCAACGGGGTCTGGGTGCTCACCGAGCAGGTGCTTCACTCGGCCAAGTTCGACGCAACGCTCGACGCCTCATACAGCAATGTTCGCTTCGCCTCCCCGTCGGCACCCTACTCCTCGACCGCCGGCGCCGCGTCCCGGACCGGGGCCACCCGGTAGCCCAAGAGGCGCTCGGCTTCCTCGATGCCGCCCTGCATGTCCCCCACCGTGTTCATCTTCCCCAGGTCCACGCCGATGTTCACCAGCGTCTGCGCGATCTCCGGCGACAGGCCCGTCACGATCACCGTCGCGCCCAAGAGGCGCGCCGCCTCGACCGTCTGCACCAGGTGGTTCGCCACCGTCGCG
>DATHLI010000413.1:0-22370 GCA_035488355.1 bacterium
GGCGGTGATGATCGCGCTGCTGTCCGTGGGGGACGCCCTCCTGGCGCAGGCCCGGGATCGGGATCTCGTGTCCGGCGGCGATGTCGTGCTGCTCCCCGAGGGCGTCGATCCGAGCGTCCTCAAGGTCAACGGCGTCACCGATCTCTCCTTTACCATCCAGCAGGCCGGGTTCATCACCCGCGAGATCCTCCTGGGGCCGCGCTTTACCCCGGCGATCGCCGCGGCCTCGCCCCAGATCACCGCCCGCCAGATCTATGTCCGGGCGCGCGGGAGCGTTGTGCCTGCGATCGCGTCGGCCGGCATCCCCTCGCTGGATGAGGCTGCCGGAGTCACCGCGGCGGTCCCGGGTGCGGAGGACACTCCCCGCGACCACGCCTGGCTGGCTCCGTCCCCCGCGGCACTCATCGACCGGATCGATCGGTTCCACCGCCCACCGCAGGCCGCGCGGCCCGCATGGGCGGAGTGGGACTACTTCAATTTCGTCGATCCGGTCACCGGGGCGTACGGATACCTGACGCTCCTCGCCGGCGGCCAGGAACGCGGCGGCGTGCTGATGCGGATCAAGCAGCCCGGCCGCGCGGTCGAGGACATCGCGATCCCCGCGGCCGTTCGGTCCGGAGACCTTGGGTTCGACTCGGCCGACCAGCGGATCGGTCCGGCCCAGGTGCGCAACGCCGGCGGGCGGTACCACGTGACGGTCAATGATCCGCGCGCCCGCGTCGACCTGTGGCTGACCCCTGATCCCGGCTTCTATCTCCCTCCGGGCGAGACCGCGGGGGATACCGTGATCTCCGGGTACGTCGTCCCCGCCGTCCGCGGGCGAGTTCGCGGGGAGATCCGGACCCGGGACACCTCACTCCGGCTCGAGCGCGCCGCCGGGTATCACGACCACAACTGGGGGACCTGGCGGGGCGTCACCTGGGAGTGGGGTGAGGCCGGGGGGGAAGCCATGCCCTTGCCCGCGTCGCACAGCGCCACGACCGCGGCAGAGGGGGACGTCCTGGCTCACGCCGTGGGCGCGGTGCTCTACGGGGGATTGCACGTGGCCGGGTCAGGCCCGGGCGCGGGGGGACGGCCCGCCGCGCTCTTTGTGTGGGAGCGCCCGCGGGCGGACTCCGCCCCGCGCGGCGGCGCGTTTCTCGCCGCAATGCCGGTGAGCGCGATTCGCTACGGGGGCTGGCACCCGGGCCCAGTCCTGGCGGGACGCCGCGTCCCGGCGCCGGCAGACGTGACCGTCGAGGCGGGCTCCGGGGCGGACCACATCAGCGTCCACATCCGGGTCCGGGATGTCCTGGCGTCCATCGCCGGGCAAGCGGGACCCTCGGGCCCCCTCCCGGGCGCAGGGCGCGGGGCGCCGGCGGTGGCGTTCCTCCAGCTCAGGGGTGAAGCGCAGATCCGCGGGATGGTGGACGGCCGGCCGGTAGGGTTTGCGGGTCCCGCGGCGGCCGAAACGTTCGTCCCGATACCTGCCCGGACCGCGGCAGGGACGCGGAGGCCGTAGAGTAGGTTACCGCATCACCACCGTGACCGTCGTCGTACCCGCGTTACTGCCAATGCCGAGCCGCAGGGGGACCGGATTGGCGGTAGGGAGATTGCCCGCTCCGACGCCTTCGGCCTTGAAGGCGAAGCGATTTCCGCCATGGCGAACGACGACCGCGGCGAGCGGCGCCCCGTTGATGACCCCTTCGAAGACAAACATCCCGTACCGGTCTTCCCGGAATGAGCCGGCGGGAATGACGGCCGTAAATCCGCCAATCCCGAGCGTGAGCGGCTGCGTCACCGGGTTGATCCCCCGGCTCCCGGTCCCGAGCGCGAAGGTGCCTTTCACCACAAACGATCCGGTCTCCCGGCCGACAGCCAGTTGAGCCTGGAACGATGCGAACGGGAACGAAGGGATCCGCGGCTGGATGAACTGGCCGTACGCGAGGGGGAGACTCCCGACCTCCACCGTCGCCACGACCAGGTTCCGCGAGGTGTCGATCGCGTCCACGGTGCCGCGCGGAGTCGTGTAGGCGTGCGTCACGTAGACGCGCGCCCCGTCGGGTGTCACGGCGAGGCCCGTGGGGAACGCCATCGGCCCCACCGCCGCCACGACCGTGTTCGTCGACGTGTCGATCACGTTGACGGCATTGCTGTTCGCCACGTACACGCGCCCCCCGTCAGGCGCCACCGCGATGGCCTTGGGGGAGGGAGGCAGCGGGATCGTCTTCACCACCGTGTTCGTCGCGGTGTCGATCACCGCAACGCCGAAGTGTCCATACGGCTGTTCAGAGATGGTCGTCACATAGACGCGCGCCCCGTCGGGCGTCACCGCGACGCCGTGGGTCTGATCGACATCAGACCCGACTGTGACCGCCCGTACGACCGCGTTCGTCGCGGTGTCGATCACCAAGACGGCGGGACTGTGGTTGGTCACGTAGACGCGCGATCCGTCGGGGGCCACCGCAACGCCGAAGGGATTCCCGTCGAGAGATTGTGCCGACACGACCGCGTTCGTCGCGGTGTCGATGACGAAAAAGGCGGCGGGGACCGCGGTGACGTAGACGCGCGATCCGTCGGGCGCCACCGCGACCCCCAGGGGAAACGCGCCCAGGAGAGGCAGCGCCACTGTGGCCGTGACCGCATTCGTCGCGGCGTCGATCACCGAGACGCTTTGGCCGGCATAGTTGGCGACGTAGACGCGCGATCCGTCGGGCGACACGGCCGCGCCGTAGGGCCTGTCGCCGACCCCCACCGTCGCGACGATCGCGTTCGTCGCGGTGTCGATGACCGAGACATCATTGCCGGACGCGTTCGGGATGTAGGCAAACGGGGCGGCGTTCGCCCCCACGGCCGCCGAGAGCCCGAGGACGGCGGCGAACAGAAGCGCCGGCCCAAACCTTCCCATTGGACGCCTCCCCCAGGCTCCGATGTTGGTTGGAAGTTCGTTCGAATCTCAACCGAACTCAGGGTGAACCAAACCGGAGGACCGCGCCAACAGTAGAAATCCGGAGACCTGGATGAGGAAACACCCTAGACGGTTGCGGGGAAACACCTCACCAAAAAAGGCGGAGCATACGAGGTCGGTCTGACTACATGGTCATCGAGAACGGAAATGGTGCGGGATGCCACACTTCCGTTCGATAGGATTGGCGGCGGCACGGCCGCCAGTCAGGCGGGCCCCGTATCCGCCGGAGACCGGGACTCACCGCCTTCGGGACCGTAGAAGACCACCCAGACCGCGAAGTCGTCGCTGAACTGTTCGAAGCGGTGAACCACGCCTGCCGGGACAAACAAGACGTCGCCGGCGCCAAACGGATGACGCGCGTCCCCGGTGACGAACCAGCCGCTGCCGCGCGCGACGAGGTACAGCTCATCCTGGGTATGCGGGGTCTGCTCGTCCTTCCCGCGCGGCGCGTACAGCGCGACGAGCATGCTGCCGTGGCTCAACACCGGGGCGGAGCGCCGGCCGGCCGGGATCGGCGCCGCCATGGCCTCCGCAAGCGTGACCCGGCTCCTGCGCAGTTCAGCCGGGTTGGGGCCGCCGCCCGAGGCGCCTTGCGATCGAACATTCGGCTTCGGCTCTGTCATGGCGCTCCTCCGGAGCCCGGTTTGACCAGCGGGTTCTGGCTGGTGCTCATCCGGCGCTGGTGCCTGTTTTCCTGGGCCTCAGGTCCTGACCTGGCCGGTCCCGCGGACGATCCACTTCGTGGTGGTCAGCTCCTCGAGCCCCATCGGGCCGCGCGCGTGCAGCCGGCTGGTGCTGATGCCGATCTCCGCGCCCCGCCCGAACTCACCGCCGTCCACGAGGCGGGTGGAGGCGTTCACGAGGACCGCGGCGCTGTCCACCTCGCGGACAAACCGGTCGGCCCGGGCCGCGTCCTCCGTGACGATGCCGTCGGCCAGCCCGGTGCTGTGGGCCCGGATGTGCTGCAGCGCTTCGTCGAGCCCCGGGACGACCCGGACCGCGAGAATCAGGTCCAGATACTCCGCCTCCCAGTCCGCCTCGGTCGCCGGGATGACATCGGGGACGAAGCGGCGCGTCTCCGGATCTCCGCGCACCTCGACGCCCGCCGCCCGCAGCTGCCGGACCAGCGGGGGCAGCAGCCATGGGGCGATCTCCGCGTCCACGAGCGCCTTCTCGAGCGCATTGCAGGTACTCGGCCGGTTCGTCTTCGCATTGACGATGATCCGCACCGCCATCTCGATGTCGGCATCCCGATCGACAAAGATGTGGGTGACCCCTTTCTCGTGCTTGAGCACGGGGACGCGCGCATGCTCGGTCACGAACGCGATCAGCGCCTCCCCGCCGCGGGGAATCACGAGGTCGACGAGCCCGCGCTGCCCGACGAGGTCCTGAATCGCCTGGTAGTCCCGCTGCTCCAGGAGGGAGACCGCGGCCGCGGGGAGCCCGGCGGCGCGCAGCCCGGCGTGGATGGCGTCCACCAGCGCTCGATCGGAGTGCACCGACTCTGCTCCGCCCCGGAGAATCACCGCGTTGCCGGCCCGCAGGCACAGCCCCGCGGCATCGACGGTGACGTTGGGGCGGGACTCATAGATCATCGCGACCACCCCGAGGGGGACGCGGACCCGGGCGATCCGCATCCCGTTCGGCAGGGTCCGGGACTCCACGACCTGACCCGCCGGATCCGGCAGATCGGCGATCGTCTGGAGCGCGTCCGCCAGGCGATCGACCCGAGCATCGGTCAGCGTCAGGCGGTCCCGAAACGCCCGCGGCTGGTCGGCCAGGACGCCGAGATCGCGGGCGTTGGCCTCGAGGATCTCCGCCCGGCCGGCGCGGATCGCCTGGGCCATGGCCTGGAGCGCCCCGCGCCGCTCGGCGTCCGAGGCGGAGTGCAGCCGGATCGCGGCGCGCCGGGCTTCAGACGCTTTCAGGCCCGCTTCGGAGCGCGTGGTGCTCATCGGGTCCTCTTCACCGCCTGATCCCCCTCACCGCGTCCCGCCAGGATGAGGTTGTCTCGATGGACGACCTCTTTGGGAGCCCGGACGCCCAGCACGCGGGCGATCTCCGTCGAGCGGATCCCCATGATGCGGACCACCTGAGCGCTGGGATAACTGGAGATCCCCCGCGCGACCTCGTCTCCGCGGGTGTCCCGGATGTGGATCGCCTCACCGGGTTCAAATGTCCCCTGCACGTCGACCACGCCCGCGGCGAGCAGACTCCCGCCACGCCGCAGCGCCTCCCGGGCGCCGTCGTCGATCACCAGCGTGCCGCGGGCCGGAATCCCGAGGGCGAGCCACCGCCGCCGGCTCGAGCGGGGTCGGAGTTCCGGAAGGAACACGGTGCCGTGCCGCTCTCCCTCCAGGAGACGCACCAGCGGCCGCGGGCGCTCGCCTCCCGTGATGATCGTGGTGACCCCCGCCTCGGTGGCGATCCGCGCCGCGGTGATCTTGGTGGCCATGCCGCCGACGCCCTGCGCGGTCTGGCTCCGGCGGGCGGCGCGGAGCACAGAAGCGTCGATCCGCGTCACCTGCGGGATCAGGTGGGCCTCCCGGTGGCGGCGCGGGTCGTCGGTCATCAGTCCTTCGACGTCGGAGAGGATGACCAGCAGATCGGCGCCCACCAGGCTGGCCACCAGGGCGGAGAGGGTGTCATTGTCGCCGATCTGGATCTCATCGATAGAGACGGTGTCGTTTTCGTTGACGATGGGCACGATCCCCATGCCGAGCAGGGCCTCGAGCGTGCGCCGGGCATTGACGTACTGCCGGCGGTCGGCGAAGTCTCGCTGGGTCAGCAGCACCTGCCCGACCCGCAGGCCCAGGGATTCGAAGGCGGCCGCATACCGCTGCATCAGCAGGGGCTGCCCCACGGCGGCAAGCGCCTGCTTGTGGGGCAGCCCACCGACCGGGCGGCGCTGCCCCAGGAGCCCCGCGCCTGTGACGATCGCGCCGGAGGTGACCACGATCACCTCCCGGCGCTGCCGCACCGCGGCGGCCACGTCCTCGGCGAGCGCGGTGATCCGCCGTGGGTCGACGACCGCTTTGCCCCCTGTGAGGGTGCTCGTCCCTACCTTGAGGACGATCCTCCGGGCGCTTTCCACGCTGACCCGGTCCGCGCGGAGGTGTCCCTCCGGGTCCGGGCGCGACGAGTCTGCTCGCATCGGGTTTTTCGACTTCTCCGGGGCGCGGGGCGTCTTCCTGCCTACGGCGCCAACCACAACGGGGGCACCAAGGTCGTAGACCGGAGCTGTTTGGCTTCACTGGGCGCGAAGAGTGGTGTAGCAGGACACCGCGGTCGGCCGGCCGCAGGCCGGCGGCGTGCCTGAGGGTCTTACTTGTACTCGGATCCCAGGCTGAGACGGACCGGGTAGTTCGCTCCGCTCTCGGGCATCGTAGAGACCAGCACCGTCCGGTGCTCGCCGGGGGCCAGGTGCACGGTGGTGACCAGGCGCCGCTCACCGGACTTGACCCAGGCGAGATCGAAGATCTGGTCGTCCAAGAGGACCGTGCCGCCGCCGTCCCCACCCGACGCCTGGAAGATCAATCCCAGGATCGCCGGCAGCGGCCGCGGGTTGGTCAGTTCGATCGGGAACGCGTAGATCACTCCGTAATTGCCCTTGAGGGGAGCCCCCGTTTGGGCCTCGTGGAGCGCGTCCCGGTCGTCGCCGACGGTCATCGCGAGCGGCGGATCGCCGACCGTGTACGTCAAGGGCTGCATGAGGCGGGGGTGCTGGAATGTTCCCCGGGGATGGACCTTGTCGAAGTTGGGCGCAAAGCTCAGCAGCGGCGGATCCATCTCACCCTCCAGCCGGGCGAAAACATCCACGTTCAGCCGGGCGCCGTCGATCAGCGCGAACTGGACGAGTCCGCTCGCCACCGCCTGCGGGGCCAGGTCGTGCAGGAACAAGGGAAGGGTGGTGTTCGCCGGGATGCGCGCCATGAACCCGGCGCGGTGCCAGTACTGCTCGAGGAACGCGCGGGCGGCCGTGTGGCCCTGGCCGAAGTCATCGGTCCCCTCGGCCCCGGCGGCGCCGGCGATCCACAACGTGATCGGGGTGCGCTCGGGGTTGCTCAGGTTGACCGCGATCACCATGTGGCGGTCGCGAGATCCGTTCTGGTGGTGGTAGAGCAGGCGGACGGTCTGCCCCGCGGCGACCGGCCTACTGAGCAACACCTTGCCGAACGGGAGGGTCTCGGGACTGTTGCTGACGAGCAGATCCTGGGCGTCCGACCAGGGGAGGCTCGCGTTCGTGATTTCAACCGGAACTGACCGGGTCACCGGCTGTGAGCCGGACGCCGCCATCTGGACGACCGCCTGCAGGGCCATCGCGGAAGCCATGGGCAGGGGCTGGAGGGGCGGCGCCGTCTCCGTGAGGGCCATCTCCCCGGCGCGGCCATCGGGTACGACCGCCTTTGCGCTGGTCAGGATCCCCAGCCGGAGCGTTTCCACCGGCGCCGGGTCGCCCGTCACCTTCAGCCTGACGGGAGGGAGCGAGGCCGGGGGAACGTCGGCGATCCCGGCTCCCGGCGCGGTCACCCCGAGGGCGATCGTCGTGATCAGCGTGAGCGCAGCCGTCCGCATCAGGCGATCGGTCCGCCGTCGCGACAGGCGCGCAAGATTTTACTGGATCTGCACATCGCTCGCTCCTCCTACAATCCTATGCTCGTTGGAGCGCTCACTCGGTCCGTACGTGTGATCCGGTGCTGCTGAGTGTGTTCGAAGAGGATGCGGGATGGACCGAAGTCGAATGCAGTGCCTTCAAGACTCCTAATACCCATCTGGGGGCTTCATCCGGACAACGAATCGGCAGGCCCCGAGAGGCGCGCCGGGGCGTTCTGGCCCGCGCCGCAGGCCCAGCATCCCCCCCCTCGGGGGGCTCCAAACCGGAGTGGGGCCAACGGCAGGCAACAGGGTCGCAGCGCGCGGACAGGGGGGATGGCGGTGAACGTGGACCTCGCGGGCCGGGTCGCGGTCGTGTCCGGCGCCAGCGCGGGCCTTGGACGGGCGATTGCTCAGGGACTGGCCGCGGCGGGCGCCGACGTGGTGATCGGGAGCCGCAACGCCGATGCCATCAAGCGCGCCGCGAGCGAGATCGCCGGCAGCACGGGCCGCCAGGTGGTGGGCGTTCCGGCCGATGTGTCCCGCGCTGATGCGGCCAATGCCCTGCTGGATGCCGCGATGACCCGGTTCGGCAAGATCAACGTCCTGGTGGCGAACGCGGGCGGACCGCCCCCGGGATCGGCGCTCACGCTCACCGATGCCGATTGGGAGCAGGCGTTCCGTCAGAACCTGATGAGCGCCGTTTGGCTGATCCGCGGCGCGGTGCCCTCGATGAAAGCCCAGGGCGGAGGCCGGATCCTCACCGTGATCACTTCCGGGGTCAAGGTGCCCATCCCCAACCTCGTCCTCAGCAACGTCTTCCGGTCGGGGGTCGTCGCGTTAACGAAGACGCTCTCGTTTGAACTGGCCCCGCACAAGATCCTCGTGAACAACCTCGCCCCCGGGCGAATCCGAACGGACCGCACCCGCGCGATCGATGAGGCGGCGGCGAGGGCCAGCAGCCGCCCGGTCGACGTCATCGAGCGCGAGGTCTCGGCGGGGATCCCTCTGGGCCGCTACGGCGACCCGCGGGAGTTTGCCGCGATGGCGGTGTTCCTAGCTTCGGACCACGCCAGCTACATCACCGGGACGACGATCCTGATCGATGGCGGGGCGACACGCGCAGTGCAGTAGCGGGGTGGAGTACAGGCAAGGGCTTTACGGCACATCCTCCGGGCCGCGGTCGACGTGGGCCCGGTAAAACGCCAGCACCTTCTGACGGTCGAACGCGTCGAGCCACAGCCGCCTGTCCCAGGCGAGCGCCGCAAACGGATGCGGCATCTCCGAGTAAGGGACCACGACCAATTTCGCGTATCCATACTTGCTTTTCGGAAACGTCCGCTCCATTCCGTCGAACTGGTCGAGCAGCGCCGGAGAGACGGGAGGCTTGTAGACCAGCACGACATACCCATGCTCCAGGTTGTGCACCCAGAAGCCGGGGAGACGGCCATCGGGGTAGACCCCAGGCGCCAGCGGGGAGGGGTAGTGACTGCCCGAGGCCGGCGGCTGAGCGCGGTACTGGATCGGTGTCCCGATCGCGACGTGTTCTCTGCCTTCGTCGGGGACCGGATCGCCGAGGTTCGTCCCGCCCTGGGCGGATGTGCGCGATGACACCGCCCACCAGGCTCCTCCGGCGATGATCACCAGCGCCGCGGCGACCACCCACCACACCGCGGCGTGGCTCCGCCTGCCGCCTCGAGCGGGGTGCTGCGCCGCGCGCTGAGCCGTTGCGGGAGGAGGGGCGGCGGAAGGCCGGTCCGCAGCGGGTTTACCGGTTCCCTCAGGAACGCCGGCGGCCGCGGCCAGCCGGGCCCGCCGTCGCCGCTCAGCGCGAGACAGATGATCCATCGGGCATCACCACCAAGGTTTTCGCGCCGGGTCCCTGGCCATCCTTTGACCTGACGCGATCAGCCGCGGACCACGCGTCCAGCTGCGCCGCATCGCCGGCGCGACCCGGCTCGTGGGCGATCAGGAGACCGGCCACCGCGGGCTCACGTCGATTCCCGCCCGGTGCAGGAGCGCGCGCGCGTGGGCCTGAGCCTCCCGGATGACCTCCTCTTCGTCCATGGTGAGGAGCCGGGAGTCTCGCACCACCCAGCGGCCGTCCACCATGACGTCTGAGACGTCGGCGCCCCCCGCGGCGTAGACGAGGGTGCTGACCGGGTTGGGGCTGGGGGTCAGGTGGAGGCGGCGCGTCGCGAAGACGGCGAGATCGGCCTTCTTGCCCGCCTCGAGCGAGCCGATGTCGCGCTCCAGCCCGAGCGCCCGGGCGCCGCCCAACGTGGCCATCTCCAGCACCTGCTCCGCGGGGAGGACCAGGGGATCGCCCGCCACTCCCTTGTGGAGGCACGCCGCGAGCTTCATCTCCCGCACCAGATCGTAGGTGTTGTTGCTCGGGCCGCCGTCGCACCCCAGGGCGACGTTCACCCCGGCGCCGAGGAGGGCCGGCACGGGGCAGACCCCGGATCCCAGCTTGGAGTTGGACGATGGGTTATGGGACACATGGGTCCCGGTCCGCGCGAGCGTGCGCATCTCGTCTTCGCCGATCCAGATCATGTGGACGAGCACCACGTGGGGGCCCACCAGTCCCACGTCTTCGGCAAACTCGACCGGGAGGCGCCCATACGCGCGCCGGAGGAACTCCCGGTCCTGCCGCACCTCGGCGAGGTGCATGGTGATCCCCAGGCCGTGTTCCCGGGCGAGGCGGGCGATCTCGCGGTACAGGTCCGGGGTGACCGCGCCGGGCGTGCGGGGGCCGAACCAGACGCGGATCCGTCCGTCCGCCGCCCCGTGCCACCGCCGGTGCATCTCCAGCGTGCCGCCCAGCCCGGTCTCGCGCTCCTCGATCATCCCGGGGTGCATCGGCAGCGCCGCATCCGCGTACCGCGGCGTATCCATGACGATCTTGGCGAGCGTCGCGCGGACGCCGCTTTCACGCACCGCCGCCGCGATGCCGTCGAACCCATAGCGGTGCGCGAGCATGGACTCGAGGAACGTCGTCGTCCCCGATCGGAGCATCTCGGCGATGCAAAGGCGGGCGCTGACCCGGCCGTCGTCCTCGGTGAAATGTCCCTGCAGGACCCACACGCGGTCGCAGAGCCACTCCACGAGCGCCCGGTCGTCGGCGCACCCGCGGATGAGCGCCTGCGCCAGGTGCACGTGGGTGTCGACGAGCCCCGGGGTGAGGATGTGATCGGGAAAACGGTGCACCGGCTCGGCCGGGTACCGCGCCAGGAGGTCCGCCGCTTTGCCGACCTCGACGATCCGGTCGCCCCGCGTGCAGACGGCGCCGTCGGCGATGATCCGGCGGCCGGGATCCAACGTGATCACGAACGCGCCGGTCACGATCACGGGATGGTCCTTCCGGGGGCGCCGTCGCAGCGGCGCCCGGCGGGAGAGGGGAAGATGTGGGGGGCGCCCGCGCATGCGGACGCCCCCCGACTCCGCGCCCCCGATACGCGGCCGGCCCCGCGCACCCGGTTTATTTGGCCGGGACCGTGCCGACCACGCCCTGGACGAACCAGTTCATCGACAGCTGGGCGCCGTCGCTCAGGACGCTCCCGGCCGGCACCCGCACGGCGCCGCCCTGATCCTTGATCGGCCCAGCGAACTCATGAAACGTCCCTGCGATCATGGCGCCGCGCTTCGCCATCACCATGTCCTTGACCGCCGCGGGCACCATCGGGCCGAGCGGCGCGATATCGACCACGCCCTTGTCCATGCCCCACCAGAGGTCTTCCCCCGTGAAGGCGCCGGCCTCGACCTGCTTGGCCAGATAGACATACATGGGGCCCCAGTTCCACACGGGCGCCGTGAGGAACGCCTTCGGCCCAAACTTGCTCATGTCGGAATTGTAGCCCACCGCGTACTTCCCTTTGGCCGCCGCGGCCTGGACCACCGCCGGCGAGTCCTGGTGCTGGGTGAGCACGTCCGCGCCCACGCTCAAGAGGCTCTCCGCCGCCTCCTTCTCCGTTCCGGGGTCGTACCAGGTATTGGACCACACCACGCGCACGGAGGCCTTCGGGTTGACCGCCCGAACGCCAAGCGTGAAGGCGCTGATCCCGCGGACGACCTCAGGGATGGGGTGCGCCGCGACGTAGCCAATGATATTCGTCTTGGTCATCGCCCCCGCGACGAGGCCGGTGAGGTAGCGCGGCTGCTCGATCCGGCCGAACGCGGTCGCGAGGTTCTTGGCCCGCTTGAATCCGGAGATGTGCACGAAGGCGACGTTCGGGAATTCCGAAGCGACCTTGACCATGGGGTCCATGTAGCCGAACGACGTGCCGATGATCAACCGGTATCCCTTGCGGGCCAGGTCGGTGAAGACCCGCTCCGAGTCGGCCCCTTCCGGGACGCTCTCCACCGCGGCGGTGGTGACATTGGCGTCGTTGTTCTGGAGGTAGTTCCGGCCCTGATCGTGGGCGTAGGTCCACCCCGCGTCCCCGACCGGCCCGACGTAGACGAATCCGACCTTCAGTTTCTCGGCGCCGGGCGCCGGCCCGATCGCCAGAGCGATTGCCAGCGTCCCCGTAAGAAATATGCCCATCAGCCCCGCACGCCTGTTCATGGATTCTCCTTCCGGACACTCCAGAAGTTTAACGTCGATGTTAACCTGACGGGTGCCATTCGAAGACAGGTTTTCTGAATTTCCAGGAAAATTCCCTGCTCAATTTCCGGCAAACACCCCATGGGTTGGGAGCATAGAATATACGACTCTACGGAGGGGTGCCCTAATGCAATCCGATCGTTCTGGTCCCACCGGCAACCGGGTCACGCCTCCGAGTGGGGACGCCACGCTGCGCCTTGCATTGGTTCTGGCGTTGCCGACAATCGCACTGGAACAGTTCCTCCATACAGACAGGTGGACGCTGGCGGCCCTCCCCCTGTACCAGGCGCTGCACTGGTTTAGCGATAGCCTGCTCGCACTCCCCCTGGCCGCGGCCGCGGTCTGGGCGGGCCAGTGGATCGCCACCCGGCTTGGCCTCGGTGCTTCCAACCCCCTGGACGCCGTCGGCCGAGCCTGCCTCATCGCTCTGCTTTTCGCCCTGCTGCTGGTGCCGGGGGCGGCGCTGCACGACGCGGCGGATCGCCTGACGCACGTGCACGCAGGCTCTGCGATCCACTCCCACGTTCCGCTGCTGGCGCGCCGGTCCACCAATGGGCCCGCGGCACTGGCTCGTTTCGCGGGCCACGCTCTGAGCGATGCATTCACGGGCCAGGCCGCCGGATTCCCCCTAACGATCCTGGTGCTGCTCTGGGGAGGCCACGAGGAGGCTCTGCGCGGCACGACCGCGACAAAGAGAATGGAGGCGTAGAAAAGATGACGACCCGACGGACGTTCTTGAAGCTGGGAGGGGCGGCAGGCGCCGGAGCGCTCATCCGGTGGCAGCTCGATCCGACGAGCGGGCTGCTCTACAAAACCGCGCGAGCCTTCGCGTCGGTTCAGACGCAGCAGACGGCGCTGCCCGGCGCCCGGATCCGCAGGCTCGGGTTCGTGAATTCGCTCCGCGCGTTCGCCGGCAGGCGCGTCGGCGACGCGTCCTTTGAGGTCGGGATGTTCGAGTTCCAGCAGCAGGTGCTCCCGGAGGATTTCTACGAGGGAAAGCCGGCCCCGTTCAACGCGGGGACCTATGTCTGGGGCTATCTCGTGGGCGACTCGGAGCCCTCATGGCCGGGCACAACGGTGGAAGCGCTGAAGGGCAGGACGACGACGGTCAAGTATGTGAACGCTCTGCCGCTCGACCCGTTCCTCCGCAAGTACCTCACAATCGACCAGACCATCCACTGGGCCGACCCGCTCCATCAGATGGGCTCGTTTGATCCCTTCAGGGGGCCCATCCCGACGGTGGTCCATCTCCACGGCGCCGAGGACCAGTCCGCGTTCGACGGAGCCCCTGAGGCGTGGTTCACGCCCGACGGGCGCCACGGCAAGGGGTACAGCACCCTCGTCGCCACGGACCCCAACGCGGCCGTCTACGAGTATCCGAACAATCAGCAGGCGACCACGCTCTGGTTCCACGACCACACCCTTGGGATCACACGGATCAACATCTTCTCGGGATTGGCCGCCTTCTACTTCATCCGCGACCAGTACGACACCGGCAGATCTGACAACCCGCTGCGGCTCCCAGCCGGCCCGCAGGAGATCGAGCTGATGATCCAGGACCGCCAGTTCGACACCAACGGCCAGCTGCTGTTTCCGGACGGCCCGGCGAACCCCTCGCTCATCGACGGGCCACCCGGGAATCCCGGCCTCCATCCGTTCTGGATCCCGGAGTTCTTCGGGGATGTGATGTGCGTCAACGGCCGCAGCTGGCCCCACCTCAATGTCGAGCCGCGCCGCTATCGCTTCCGGATCGTCAACTCGTCCAACGCCCGCTTCTTGCGGATGGGGCTGGCCGACTCGGCGAGCGGCGCCCAGGGGCCGCCGATCTGGCAGATCGGCACCGACGGCGGCCTTCTGGACAGGCCGGTCCAGCTGCCGGGTCTGGTCGAACAGCCCGCCACCGATCCCAGCCCGACAACGCGGCTCTTCCTCGCCCCGTCAGAACGGGCCGACATCATCCTCGACTTCACCGGGTTGTCCGGCAGGCGCCTCACGCTGACAAACGATGCCCAGGTCCCCTTCCCCAGCGGGAACCCGCTGGATCCATCGGACCCGACGCGCTCGGTCATGGAGTTTCGGGTCACCCTGCCGCTCTCCAGCAGCGACACCACGTACAACCCGGCCAGCGGAGCCCCGCTCCGCGGCGGGCCGAACCAGGAACCCATCATCGTTCGCCTGGCGGACCCAACCGCCGGCCAGCTTGCCCCCGGCGTCCGGCCCAGCCACACGCGGCAGCTCGTCCTGTTCGAATTCGAAGGCCCCACCGGCCAGCCGGTCGAGGACCTCATCAACAACACCAAGTGGCGGGGCATCCGCGATCGCGCGGGGAATCCCCCCGACATTCCGGTCCCGGGCTCCAGCCAGGACACGTTCGGCCAGGGCATCTGGATGACCGAACTGCCGCGGGTCGGATCCACGGAAGTCTGGGAGTGGCTCAACCTGACGGTCGACGCCCACCCAATCCACATCCATCTCATCCAGTTCCAGCTCATTAACCGCCAGGCGGTGGCGATCGACCCGAACACGGGCGCGCCGACCTACACGGCGGCCTGGGCCTCCCAATTCCCCGGCGGGGTATTCTTCGGGTACACGGTGAACCCGGACGGCAGCGTCAGTTGGGGGCTGGTGAACTACCCGAAGGGTACGATCATCCCGGGCTACGGGCCGCCGCACGACTACCTGAAGCGCAACGCCGATGGCGCCCTCGGCGGCAACCCCGCCTTCAGCCCGTTCCTCGCGGGGCCGGTTCTGCCGCCGATGCCCAGCGAAGCGGGGTGGAAGGACACCATCAAGGTGTTCCCGGGGTTCGTGAATCGCTTCGCCGTGCGCTGGGCGCCACAGGCCACCCTGGTCGGCGCCGTGCAGCCGGGCCAGAACCTTTTCCCGTTCGACCCCACCAAGGGGCCCGGCTATGTCGTGCACTGCCACATTCTCGACCACGAGGACAACGAGATGATGCGCCCCTACCTGCCGGTGCCCTGACCGGCACCCGCTGGTAGGGAACTCGCACCGGTTCGCGGCCCGCGCCGGATCGGCGGCGCGGGCCGCGGCATTCCACGCTCAGCCCGTTCGGGAGTAGGGCACGCTCAAGGCCGCGGGCGCGCCGAGACGTTTGCGGGCGGTCTCCTGGGTCGCCGCCACGAGAACGAGGATCGTGAACACGTACGGGGCCATGAGCAGGAGATAGATCGGGAGGCTGGTCCCCGTGGCCTGGAGATGGAGCTGGAGGGCGTTCACGCCGCCGAAGAGGTAGGCGCCCGCGACGGCTCTCAGCGGATCCCAGGTCGCGAAGATGACGAGGGCCACCGCGATCCACCCGCGCCCCGCCGTCATATTCTCGATCCACATGCTCGTGTACGCGGTCGACAGAAAAGCCCCGCCGAGCCCGGCCAGGATGCCTCCGGCCGCCACGCAGGCATACCGGACGTGGGCCACGTCCACTCCCATCGCATCCGCCGCCTCGGGACGCTCCCCAACGGCGCGGATCTCGAGCCCCCAGCGGGTCCGGTAGAGGACATACCAGGCGACCGGGACCGCGGCGAAGCTCAGGTAGACGAAGGGGTCCTGCTGGAAGAAGATTGGCCCGAGCCCGGGGAGGCGGCTCAGCAGGGGCAGGGGGGCGGTCTGAAACCCGGACGCCGGCACGCCGACGTAGCCCCGCCCCAAGAACGCCGAGACGCCGGTCCCGAAGATCGTGAGCGCCAACCCGCTCGCCACCTGGTTGGCGCGGAGCGTGATGGTCAGCAGCGCATGGATGAGGCCGAGGCACCCCCCGACGAGGCCCGCGGCCGCGGCGCCCGCCCAGGGGTTTCCCGTGCGCGCCGTGGCGGCGAACCCGGCGAGCGCGCCGACGAGCATCATCCCCTCGACGCCCAGGTTGAGGATCCCCGCCCGCTCGGCGAAGATCTCGCCCAGGGTGGCAAACAGCACCGGGGTTCCCGCGCGGACGGCCGCCGCGAGCACCGCGATGGAGTCGGGAGTCACCGCGATGCCTCCGGGCTCACCCGAACCGGCGTCCTCCGGCGGATCACGACGCGGTACCCAGCGATGACCTCGCCTCCGAGGACGAAGAAGAAGATGAGCCCCTGCAGCATGTAGACCACGGCGATCGGCAGCCCGGGCGAGATCTGAAGGGCGTCGCCCCCTACGAACAGTCCGCCCAGGAGTACCGCGACGAGGACCGCGGCAATCGGATTGAGCTTGGCGAGCCAGGCGACGATGATGCCGGTGTACCCGTACCCGGGAGAGAGGCCGCGCTGCAGCCGGCCGGCAATCGCCGACGCCTCCCCCGCGCCGGCGAGCCCCGCGAGCGCGCCCGCGACGCCCATGACCAGCAGGGTGTTGCGGACGAGGTCGATGCCCGCGTATCTCGCGCAGACGGGGTTGTCGCCGATCACCCGGATCTCGAAGCCCCAGCGGGTCCGGCTGAGCACGATCGCCACGGCAACGGCGGCCGCGAGCGCGAGGAGCAGGCCCAGGTGCACGCGGGTCCCCGAGATCAGGACCGGGAGCTTGGCCGCGGCCGGAAACGGCGCCGAGAGCGGGAATCCGCGGCCGGCGGGATCCTTCCACGGGCCATAGATCAGGGAGTCCACGAACAGGAGCGCGACGTAGTTGAGAAGCAGCGTGGTAATTGTCTCGTTCACCCGGAGCCAGGCTCGGAGCGCGGCCGGCACGAGACACCAGGCCGCCCCGGCCGCCATGCCGGCGAGGAGCACCGCGGGCACGGCGCCCGGCGAGCGCCCCAGCGGCGTGAACAGCGCCGCCGCGGCCGCGCCGATGGCGCCGAGCTGGAACTGTCCCTCGGCCCCGATGTTCCACAGCCTCATCCGCGCGGGTACCAGGACCGCGAGGCCCGTCAGGATCAGCGGCGTCGCCTTGACGAGCGTTTCCGTCAATCCGAATCCGCTGCCAAAGGGGTCGCTGAGCAATTCCCCGTATGCGGCCAGGGGGTCGACCCCGGCGAGGCCGAGCACTGCCGCTCCGACGATGAAGGCCGCCAGGATCGACGCCGCGGGGACCGCCCACGAGGTCCAGCGTGCCGCGGCGTCGCGCGCCTCGAACGCGATCACGGCATCCGGCGGTCGCGGGCGCCCGCGCCGCCCGCCGGCCGCACCCCGGCCATCATCAGGCCCAGGGTTTCGACGGTGACGCCGGCGGCCCGGACCGTGTCGACGAGTTCGCCGGCTGAGATCACCGCGATGCGGTCGCTCAACGCGAGGATCTCATCGAGGTCCTCGGAGATCAGCAGGATCGCCACCCCCGCGCGGCGCTGCGCCAGCATCAACTGATGGACGGTCTCGGTCGCGCCGACGTCGAGCCCGCGGGTGGGATGAAACGCGAGGATCAGCCGCGGACGGCTGCTGATCTCGCGGGCCAGGATCAGCCGCTGCAGGTTGCCGCCGGAGAGCGTCCGGGCCGGGGCGTCTGGATCGGGGGTGCGGATCCCGAACTCGGCGATGAGCCCTTCCGCGTGGTCGAGGATCGCGCGGCGATCGAGGAACGGACCCCGGCCAAACCGGGGCGCCCGGTACGCTTTGAGCAGCAGGTTGTCGGCAACGCTGAGGTTGGGCGCCACCCCGGTCCCCAGCCGGTCTTCGGGGACATGCCCCACGCCGCTCGTGAGGACCGCGAGCGGCGACGCTTTCGTGCGGTCCCGGCCGTCGATGCGGATGCGCCCCCCGGTGGGACGGCGCAGCCCGGCCACCATCTCGCCCAGCTCGCGCTGTCCGTTCCCCGCGACCCCGGCGATCCCGAGAATCTCTCCGGCACGGACGGACAACGAGACACCGCGGAGAGCCGTCTGCCCGCGGTCGTTGAGACCGCGGAGGCCCTCCACCTCCAGGACCGCGGGACCGCGCGGAACGGGCTCGCGGCGCACCTGGTCGAACGTCTCCCGCCCCACCATCATGCCCGCCAGCGCGCGCGGCGTCGTGTCGGCCGTGGCGACGGTGGCGATGTGCCGGCCGCCCCGCAGCACGGTGACCCGGTCGGAGACGGCCATGACTTCCTGAAGCTTGTGGGTGATGATGACCACCGCCCGGCCCTCCGAGGCCAGCCGGCGAAGGGTGGCGAAGAGGTTGTGGGTTTCCTGAGGCGTGAGCACCGAGGTCGGCTCGTCGAGGATCAGGATCTCCGCCCCGCGCGCCAGGAGTTTGAGGATCTCGACCCGCTGCTGCTCGCCCACGCTCAACTGCCACACGCGCGCCGCGGGCTCGACCGCCAAGCCGTACCGTTTGGCCAGGGCGCCGATCTCCACGGCGGCCCGCCCGGCGTCGAGACGGACCCCGACGGCCGGCAGGCTGAGGAGGACGTTCTCGGTGACGGACAGCGATGGAACGAGCATGAACTGCTGGAACACCATCCCGAGGCCGGCGTCGAGGGCATCGCGCGGAGACCGGAACCGGACCGGCGCGCCGTGAACGCGGATCTCCCCCGCATCGGGCCGGTAGAAGCCGTAGAGAACCTTCATCAGCGTCGACTTGCCGGCGCCGTTCTCGCCGAGCAGGGCGTGGATTTCTCCGCGGGCGAGGGTGAAATCGACGGCGTCGTTGGCGACCAAGCCGGGGAACCGCTTCGTGATCCCCCGCATCTCCACGGCAAGGGGGGGCTGGGTCATTGGGGGTGCGCTCTTCTGTGGCGCGCTTTCCATCTCCTCGTCGGCCGCCGCGCAGGCGCGCGGGCGGCGGTGTGAGGGAGGAGAACGCGGGTCCACATCGGGAATTGCGATCCCGCGAGCCTGCAGGAACCTGCCACGGTTGAGATCTGGGAGGGACGGAGAATGCCGAATCCTCGCTCCAGACCACGCGCCCTGATCACCGGGGCGTCCGCCGGCATCGGCGCGGCGTACGCCGAACGATTGGCACGCGACGGGTACGACGTCGTCCTGGTCGCGCGGCGGCGGGACCGCCTGGAAGCGCTGGCCGAACGGCTGCGGCGCGAGGCGAACGCGCACGCCGAGGTGCTCGCGGCCGATCTCACCGATGCCGGCGCGCTCGCGCAGGTGGAAGCGCACGCCGCCGGCGATGAGTCGCTGACGCTCTTGGTCAACAACGCCGGCTTTGGCGGATACGGCCCCTTCGTGCGGGTCGACCCACAGGTCATGGACGACCTCATCGACATCCATATCCGGGCCGTTGCCCGCCTCACCCGCGCCGCGCTCCCCGGCATGGTCCGGCGCCGCGCGGGCGGCGTGATCAACGTCGCATCCCTCCTCGCGGTCAGCGGTCCCGTGCCGCCGGACCCGCTCCCGCACCGGGCCATGTATGCAGGCGCGAAGGCGTTCATGGTGACCTTTACGCAGGCCCTTGCGGGCGAGCTCAGCGGTACCGGGGTCAAGGTGCAGGTGGTGCTCCCGGGGCTCGTCGCGACCGAGTTCCACACCGTGCAGGGGATGGACCTGAGCGCGAGGCCGCGGATGACGGCGGCCGATGTGGTGACCGCGTCGCTCGCGGCATTGGCGCGGGGCGAAGTCACGTGCGTTCCCGCTCTCGAGGATCCCTCGCTGCTCGAACGGCTCGTGGAGATGCAGCGCGCGGTGCTGAAGGCCGCCGCCTCCACGCCAGCGCTTGCGGGCCGCTATCGGGGGGGAGGAAGGCCTTCCGGGGCCATGGAACCCTAGGCGTGTCACAGCGAATGCGCGCCCGCGAGGCACCGGGGGCGCGGGGGAGGGGGACATCGTGGACGAGATGCGCGGGCCGAACCGTCGGCAGGGACGGTTGAGCCGTCGGGGCTTCGTTACCGGCGGGCTGGCGCTGGGCGGCGGGCTGGCCGGGGGGCGCGCGTTGGGAGGCCCCGGCGGGCTGGTGGTTCCCGCCCCGGCGGCGGCAGCCACCCAGCCGAAGCGCGGCGGAACGCTGATCGCCGCCCAGGAGATCGACCCCGTCAGCCTGGATCCGCACACGAACTCCAACTTCTCGGCGCTCCAGGCGTACGAGCACATCTACGAGAGCCTGACGGGGTACGACGAGAAGACGAACATCGTGCCGGCGCTCGCCGAACGGTGGGAGACGTCGAACGCGGGGAAGACGTACGTGTTCCACCTGCGCCCCAACGTCAAGTTCCATAATGGGCAGACGATGACCGCCGAGGACGTGAAGTACAGCATCGACCGGGTGCTCGATCCGAAGACGGCGTCTCCCTGGCGGAACTGGTTCGACCTGGTCCAGGAAGTCAAGATCGTCGACCCGCTGACCATTCAAATGAACCTGAAGGGTCCCTATCCGGGGCTCCTCGGATCGTTCGCCGGCATGCGCGCGTCCGGGATCATGCCCAAGGGGCTCGCGGAGCGTGAGAACCTCAAGATCAAGGCGATCGGGACGGGCCCCTTCAGGCTGGTCGAGTTCGTCTCCCAGGACCACATCACGTACGCCCGCCACGCGGATTACTGGGACACGCCGCTGCCGTACCTCGACGGCATCACGTTCAAGATCCTCACCGAAGAGAATGCCCGGCTCGCAGCGCTGCACGCCGGTCAGATCAAGTACGCGGTGGTCACCGCCCAGGGGGAAGCGCAGCTCAAAGGCAGCCCGGGAATTACCGTGCTCAAGAGCCCCAATGCCTGGGTCTCACTGCACTACATCAACGTCTCCAAGAAGCCGCTCAGCGACTCGCGGGTGCGCAGGGCGATTCGGATGGCGGTCGACACCAACGAGGTCATCCAGAAGGCGGTCTACGGCGCCGGCGTCCCCTCGGGCCCGGTGCCGACGGGCTACGGCGACTGGTACCTCGACCCCAAGACCCTGCCGTATCAACGGGCGGACGTCGAAGGGGCCAAGAAGCTCCTCGCCGAGGCCGGGTACCCGAACGGCGGCTTTAAGATCGAGATGAAGTGCTCGCCCCAATACCCCGAGTTCGTCGCCTCGACACTGGTGGTCCAGGATTCGCTCCGGAAACTCGGCATCGACGTCCAGGTGGTGCAACAGGAGTGGGGGACCTTCGTCAACGACCACAACACCGAGTTGAAGACCGGCGGCCGGGAGGGAGGAGAGATCTTCGCCTCCGCCAACACCTTCCGTCCCGATCCGGACGGGTACATCTACCCGTACTTCCACTCGGCCGGAGCGCTCAACGACGGGGGCTATCGAAACGCGAAGATCGATCCTCTGATGCAGCAGGCCCGGTCGATCTTCAACCACGATCAGCGCAAGAGCCTGTACCGTGAGATCCAGCGGACCCTGCTCGACGAGTCGCCCAACTGGTGGTGGTACGCCCGGTTCAACATCGAGGCGATCAGCGACAGGGTGGCGGGCTACGCCCAGTCCTTCACCGGGCGGCGCATCTTTCTCAAGAAGGCCTGGCTCGGCTGAGGCCGGGGGCGCTCCCGGACGGCGGTTCCGCCGGGACCCCTGCGTGGCCTGAGGCCGGGACCGCGGCATCCGGATGCGCTACCTTGCCAGACGCCTCCTGTGGACGCTCGCCGCCCTGGTCGGCGTGTCGCTGCTGATCTTCGTACTCGTCAGGCTGATCCCGGGCACGATCGTCGAGGTCACGACCGGCATCGAGGGACAGTTGAGCCCGCAGCAGCGGCTCGACCTGCTGCGCAGCTTCGGCCTGGACCGGCCGCTGCCGGTCCAGTACGCGCTCTGGCTCTGGAACATGCTGCAGGGGAACTTCGGCTGGTCGTTCCGGACCGCCCAGCCCGTCGCCGGGCTCCTCGTCTCCCGGCTGCCCATCACCGTCGAGCTCGCCGTCCTCACCGTGATCTGCGTCACCCTGATCGGGCTGCCCCTGGGGGTCGCCGCCAGCATCACCCGCAGCGTCCGCCTCAAGACCTTCGTTCAGGTCATCGGGCTGGTGGGGCTGTCGGTCCCGAACTTCTGGGCCAGCATCGTCCTGATCATCGTGGCGTCGTTTGCGTTTCACTGGTTCCCGGCGCTTATCTTCGTCACGCCCTGGCAGGACCTGCCGGTGAACCTGGAGCAGATGTTCCTCCCGGTGATGTCGCTGGCGCTCGGGCTGGCGGCCGTCGTGCTGCGCATGACGCGGTCCTCGATGCTGGAGGTGCTGGGCCAGGACTATGTCCGGGTCGCCCAGGCCAAGGGCCTGAGCGGCTCGATCGTCCTGCTGCGGCACGCCCTCCGTAACGCGCTCATCCCGATCGTCACCGTGCTGGGCCTGCAGATGGGCACGCTGCTCGGCGGGGTCGTCATCACCGAGCAGATCTTCGGGCTCCCCGGGCTGGGGTGGACGCTGCTGAACGGCGTCTACCAGCGGGACTACCCG
>DATHLI010000414.1:0-3175 GCA_035488355.1 bacterium
CCGCGCGACGGCCAGTTCGACCTTGGCCACCCCCCGCCGGAAGTACAGCCGGAGCGGGACGAGCGTGTAGCCTTTCTGGTCGGTTTTCGCCCTCAGCCTCATGATCTCGCGGCGGTGCAGGAGGAGCTTGCGCGTCCTGAGGGGATCGTGGTTGTGGATGTTCCCCTGCGCGTACGGACTGATGTGCAGGTGGTGCAGCCAGACCTCGCCCCGGTCCACCCGGGCGAAGGCGTCCGTGAGGTTGGCGCGGCCCTCGCGCAGCGACTTCACCTCGGTGCCGGTGAGCGCGATCCCGGCTTCGTGGGTCTCCTCGATCCAGTACTCGTGCCGGGCGCGGCGGTTGGCCGCGATCGCTTTCACGTCCCCGTTCTGCGCAGTCTCCGGCATGATCCTCAGGTCCCTCTGACGAACGTCCCTTTGGCTTCCGCGAGCCGCGTGCCGTCGGGGAGCGCGAGGACCGCCTCGGCCGTGAACAACCTCATCCGCTGGCCCACAAGACGCGCGCTCACCACCAGGGGCCGCCCCACCGGCGCCTCCTGGCGAAAGCGGATCTCCAGCTTCGCGGTCAGGGTCTCCTGTCCCCTCAGATGGAAGAGTTGGGCCATCGCGTCGTCGAGGGCCGCGGCGACGATCCCGCCGTGCAGGACACCCTCGTACCCCTGGTACTGCGGGCCGGCCGTGAACTCCGCGCGGACGCCGTCGCCCTCCGTGATGAACCGGAGCCGGAGCCCGATGGGATTTTCCTGGCCGCAGGCGAAGCACCCGCTGCCATCACGCATCCGGGGCCCCTCCTCCCTTCTCCAGGGCCGCGTAGAGGGATTCCAATGTGGCCGTCACCGTTTCGTACCGCTGGACAGTCTCCCGGGCGCGCGCGGCATCGCGATACAACTCCGGATCGCCCATTAGGCGGCTCAGGTCCCCCAACTCGCGTTCCAAGGTCGCGATCTGGGCCATGATCTCATCGGCGGTCTGGACCGAATCGCGTCCAGGAGCCGCGCGGCGTGGCGAAGCCGCTCCTCGTGCGGAGGCTGTTCCGCGCGAGGAACCGCGCGAACGGGCGGCAGGG
Organism: bacterium; assembly: GCA_035488355.1. Lineage (GTDB taxonomy): Bacteria > Sysuimicrobiota > Sysuimicrobiia > Sysuimicrobiales > Segetimicrobiaceae > Segetimicrobium. Next base: position 1,067 of record DATHLI010000414.1, read on the forward strand.
GAAGGACGGGCCGGCCCCCCGGGGGCGGGACGCAGCCCCTCCCCGGCCGCGTGGTCTGCGGCAGGCGGAGCGGCTGGGCCGCTGTGGACCGAGCCGGCGGGGACCGCGGGTGGCCTGCCCGCAAACGCCTCCCGATATTGGTGATACGGCCCCGAGTAGGACCGCACGCCGCCGTCCTCAATGATAAGCAGCCTTCCACCCACCCGATCGAGGAAGTAGCGATCGTGGGAGACTAAGAGGATGGCTCCGGGGAACGCGCCGAGCGCTCCTTCCAGCGTCTCCAGCGTCGCGAGGTCCAGGTGCGTGGTTGGCTCGTCGAGGAGCAGCACGTCGGGCCGATCGAGCACGAGTTTGGCGAGGGCCACCCGGCGCCGCGCGCCGCCGCTCAGTTCAGCGATCTTCTTGTAGACGTCGTCTCCGGAGAACAGGAACCGCCCGAGCAGCGTCCGCACCTGCGCCGGAGTGACCGGCCGGTCGCCCAGCACCTCGTCCAGCACCGTCCGCCCAAGGTCCAGCGTCTCCTCGGAGTGTTGGGCGAAATAGCCGATCCGCATCCCCGGCGCGGGCTCCACCTGACCCGACGTCGGGGCCTCAACGCCGGCAATGATCCGGAGGAGCGTCGTCTTCCCCGCTCCGTTGGGACCGATCAGGCCGATCTTCTCGCCCCGTTCGACCTCCAGCGTCACCCCGCGCAGCACCTCCAGATCGCCAAATCGCTTGGCCACGTCCTTGAGCCGGAGGACGATCTGAGGGTTGCGGCGCGGCGCCTCCAGACGGATCGCCGCGGTTCGCTGGGTGCGGGGCGCCGCGATGGGCTGGATCTTGGCGAGCCGCTTCTCCCGCGACTTCGCCTGGCGGCTTTTCTGGCCCGCGTGATACTTGCGGATGTAAGCCTTGAGGCCCTCGATCTCCTCCTGCTGGCGGACGAAGGCCTCCTGCTGGCGCGCCCGGCGCCCGGCGCGCTCGGTGACGTAGTAGGAATAGTTGCCGGGGTACTCCTCCAGCCGCCCGTCCTCGAGTTCCAGCGTCCGGGTGGTGACGGCGTCGAGCAGGAACCGGTCATGGCTGACCAGCACCATGGCCCCGGAGAACTGCTGGAGAAAGGCCTCCAGCCACTCCTGACCGTCGAGGTCGAGGTGGTTCGTCGGCTCGTCGAGCAGGAGCAGATCGGGGGCCGAGAGGAGAATCCGCGCCAGGGCGGCCCGGGACCGCTGCCCGCCGCTCATCGAGGCGAGCGGCTGGTGGAACTGCTCTTCCCGGAACTCCAATCCGCTGAGCACCCGCCGGACCTCGGCCTCGAATGTGAACCCTCCCTGGGCCTCGAACTGGTCGCGGACGCGGCCGTACTCCTCGAGCGCGCCCGAGAGCCGGCTGTCGTCGCCGTGCACCTCGGGCGCGGCGAGCGCGGCCTCCAGGTCGGCCAGACGCCGTTCCATCGCCGCGAGCGCGGCAAAGGGCGCCACGGCCTCATCCCAGAGCGTGCGGGACTCGTCGACGGCCGGATCTTGCGGAAGATAGCCGATCACCGCCCCCGAGGAGACGGTGCGGGCCCCCTGGTCCGGGGCCTCCAGCCCCGCCAGAAGCCGCAGCAGCGTCGTCTTTCCGACGCCATTCCGGCCGATCAGGGCCACCTTTTCCCCCGGCTCGAGGGCCATGGAAGCATCGGTCAGGACAGAGGTCGCCCCGTAGGACTTGGTCAGGTGGGCAATCAGAAGGAGAGGCATGATAAGGGCGGGCGACGAGGTCTAGTCAGGCCCGCCCGAGTGTACTTAATACAGTGTAAGGGTGTCAAGGCTACCACGACACGCCTGCACGGCCCCCGGGGGGGAGGCTGAAGCGGAAGAACGGCACACCCTGGAGGCCTCCGAACGATAGGAGGGATTGCCAGGGTGGCGCCAGAAACACACGCTGGAATGAGGTGGGGGGTTGCCGGGGGGGTTCTTCTCCTTGCCGTCGTGCTCGCGGGGTACCCGTGTGCGAGCGCGGCCGCGGCTCCGCCTACGGGTTGGGCCGTTCTCATCGAGCACAACGCGTTCGACGGCCGCTACTCCGACCTCCCGGTCGCGTACATCAACTCGACGCGCATGCTGACGCTCCTCCTCCACCGAG
>DATHLI010000415.1:0-3396 GCA_035488355.1 bacterium
GCGCCGTCGCAGTCCGCAACGGCGAAGTACGTGAGCCAGTTCGGAGGGACGTCTTTCAGCCGGGGCGGCCGCGCCATCATGCCGCCGACCTGGGTGGTGCCGGCCTTGAAGATCGTGTACGAGCTATCCTCGCTGGTGTCGACCAGTTCCGCGCTCCAGTCGAACGTCGACCGGTAGAATCGCCCCGCGGCCTCGATGTTGGGCGTCATCAGCTCGTTCCAGCAGATCGCGCCGGGCTCGTTGACGATCCCCGCGCCTGGATGCTTCTTTGCCTGCCAGACCGCGAATTTCGCGCCCGTGGGGTCCTGGATGAACGCACTCCGTCCCACATCCATGACGTCGAATGGACCTTGAAGCACCTTGCCGCCGCCTTGCGCAACCTTCTTGGCGATGTCGTCGGCGTTCCGCACATTGATGTAGGGGAGCCAGTGCGGCGGCACGCCCTTCGCCTGCCTGTCCTTGTCGAGCGCGTACATCCCCGCGGTGTACTGATTCTTTAGCTGGGTCATCGTATAGGTCATGCCGGGGCCGGCGGGCATGTCGGACGCCTGCCATCCGAAAAGCCGACCGTAAAACCTCTTCGCGGCGGCCAGATCGGTGGTGGCGAGTTCCACCCAGGAAAACTCACCGTGCGCGTATTCCGTTCTCGTGGTCATGTGCCCCTCCTGGCTAGATGAGTTTCGGCGATGTGACGTCGCCGTATTCGTCGTGCTTGCGCCACCAAACGTATGGTGGGGATTGCGGCCACCCCTCGGGTGAGTTCTCCCATTCTTCCTGGCGCCCGAGCGGTGTCAGGTCGAGCAGGTTGAAGTCGATCCGCAGCCTATCCGCGCCGCGCGCGGTCGTGAAATAGGTGCGATAGACGGCCTCGGCGTCGCGGAGGAAGGCGCTGAGTCCGAACGATTCCCCATCCTGGGTCGTCACGCGGAAGTCGTAGTTGAAGTCGCTGCGGTATGAGGAGACCCATGGGACGGCCCAGCCCATCCGCTGCTTGTAGGGTTGGATCTCGGTCAGCGGAGCGCGGGACACCAGCACCAGGGAGGTGTTCCGGGCGCGGAGATGAGCGAGATGGCCGATGTTGTCGGCAAACGACGAACAGCCCGTGCACGGCGTTCCGCCCGGCGCGAACATGAAGTGGTAGACAATCAGCTGGCGCCGCCCGTCGAACAGGTCGAGCAGGCTGACCTGGCCCTTCGGACCATCGAAGGTGTACTGCTTCTCGATCCTGACCATGGGCAGCCGCCGGCGCTCTGCGGCCAGCGTGTCCAATTGCCGGGTGAGATCTTTCTCCTTGACGAGCAGTTGGTCGCGAACCTTGAGCCATTCCTCAGGCGAGACGATTTGCGGAAGTGCCTCTCTCGTTTCTCTCATCTCACACCTCTCCCCGTGGTCTGCCCGTGCCATTTACACATTACATTCCCATAAGGGAATATGTCAACTGGAAAGAAGCGGCCGCCCAAACCCTGTCGTTGGAGCCGGACCCGCAACCCATCGATCCTCTCTGTCACTGCCTAGTCGAATGGAGAGGCTCGAAATCGACAAATCCGCCTAACCGGGTCCAGGGGTCTCCCTGATCTCAGCCCCTTCGAGTTATAGTCAGCTAAGACGCTCGAAGGGGCAAGCCTGGGACTGTGTAAGAGGGTTTATTCTCCCTCGACCCAAATACGACTCAAGTCGGCCGGCGGCGTTCCAGGATCGCGTAGACGTCCCGTCGGCTGCGAATCGCCCATACCGTCACAGTGCGCCCTTGGATCTCGTAGCAGACGCGGTAGTCGCCAACGCGGAGTTTCCACAACCCCGTCAAGGAACGCCGAAGGCGCTCTCCATACCTGGCCGGTTCTGTCATCAGACGGCTCTCGATCGCACGCATGATGCGCGTCTGCATATTTCGTGGGATGCGGGGAAGGTCTTCAGTGACGGTTTCCGGACGATACACCACCGAGTAGCCGGCGCTCACCGGCTACCTGGTCCTCAACCGCCGCTTGAGTTCCGCGTGGGAAATCGACCGGGCTGGATTGTTCCGGCGTTCGGTGACGAGCTCTTCCAGAGCGGCGTCCTCCAGAAGCTCCAACGCTTCGCGCACCAGGTCGCGGACTTTTTGGGACAGCGACACGTGGTCACGGTCTGCCAATCGCTTGACCGCCTGATAGACCGGAGGCTCCAATACGGTATTGATCCTTGGACGCGTGGATGGCATCAACTCTCACCCTCGCGGAGTGTACCACAAGTGTTCAACCTCGATCAAGCCCGCTGATAAGACAATGAAGATTCTCAACATCGAATTGACTTTTCTCGACTGCTCAATCGGCTTTTTCGAGGTTTCGACGACTGGGAGGCGACCATCTCGAAGCGGAGACTCTGTGCAATGGGACCAATAGTCTGCCGGCTTTCTCCTCCTCCATCCCGGAAACGTTCAAGACCACGATTGTTCCCATCTTGACGCTCAAAGGCGAAGGTGGCCACTTTCCAGAAGCCCACAGCGGGATCCAGGGAAGGCAAAGCTGTTGCCTCGCGCAAAAAGGGGTCTGAAGGGGAGGAGGCAAGGCAGTGGACAACCGTAGACGGAACGACTTCAACAAGCTAAGTAGAGAACAAAAGCTTGAGCTGGCTCGGGCGCTCTTTCAACGCGGCTCTGACGCCTACACCGCGGCCAAGGCTGCCTTCCAAAAAGTCTATCCAACCGCCCCAGACGAGATGATCGTTCCCGGTCTGTCCCATACCTATGTCGAGGGTGTTGATGCCGCGCTCGACTTCATCGCGGGAGCCGAGATGTTTCTTCGCGATCCAGATGATGAGTGGTTGGGGTTTGGTTTTACTTACGAACTCCTGTATCATGCGTACAATTGGCACATGTTTCTGATCTTGCTGCCGGAAGGGACTGGGGACCTGTTAAAGAGCGTTGATGACCTCAAAAGGTCAGTAGAAACTGGGGTGGATCAAAAAACCATCCTCAAGGACATCGAGGACCTACGAGACCAGTTGACCGGGCACAGGGGTCTCCCTAATCTCTAACCCCGATCTCGACCGAGCCAGAGGACCGACCTAACAAATGGCTGGGGGAGGACGCGTTGCGCGCCATTCGCATGCGAGGCCGCGAGCGTGAAGAAGCCCTCGATGCGCCCCATGATCTCCACCTCGAGTCCCGTGCCTACGGGGTCCAGCGTGATCTTGGTGTCGAGCGCGGCTAGGATCTGCTTGCCCCGATCGATTTGCTCCGCAGCGATCAGGGTCTGGAGATCCGCGAGGCGCTGCTGCACGATCTCGGGCAACCGCTCGAGAACCCGCTGGAGTCGCTCCGGCGTGCCGCCCTCCGACGGCGCTGGACTCGCCGCCAGGAGTTCGTCGCGGCGCCGCTCGGCGTCCATGAGCATAGCCCGTGTCGTCGGGGTGAGGACG
>DATHLI010000416.1:0-5946 GCA_035488355.1 bacterium
GACATCCAGGCGCGTGCTGAAGAGCCGGCTCCAGTTGAACGTGAGACGGACTTCCGCGGCGGAGAACGTCGCGCCGTGATCGAACCCGCCCCGCTCCGCGATCCGGAGGTCGCGCAGGACGATGCGGTGCACCAGATCCCCGGTGATGCCGCCGAGGGAGACGGATCGGCCCAGGCTCGCTTCGAGCTGCCGAACCACCGCCCGGCGGAGATCGCCTGCCAGCAGCCCGCTCGCGCGGTAACGGTGCCAGAGGACGGCTCCGAACGCCAGGGCGGCCGCGAGCGCGAGCGCCGTAACGGCCGCCCCGCTCCGCCACCTGAACCGGCGCCGGGTCGCCTGCCGCCGCGGGGAGGTCAGCGCGAACCCCGGTGGACCACGATGGGGGCTTGGAACCGGCCGCTGAGGATCCAGCGGGTCGTCCACCGTGTCGAGGCCCGGCTCCGCTCCGCGTTTGCGGGGGATGCCGCCCCCCGCGCGCTGCTCACCAGCTCGACCACGACATCGGTGTTCTTCTCGCGGCTTTCGAACTGAGAGATCGCGTCCGTGAGGTCCCGGATCATCCCGGGGCCGCCGGACCCGACCGCGCCGCCGGGCCCCGGCTCGGCCGTCGCGGCGCCGCCGCTGCGGACGACCAGCATCGCGCCGCCCGCCGGGAAGTTCTCGGGCACCACGAGCTCGATGTCGCGAGAAACGGGCGCTTCACGGAAGGGGCGCACGGTCACCCGCGCGCGCAGGGTCTCCCCGGGAGCCGCGGGCCCCTCGGGCATCTCCGCTTCGGTGATCGTTGCGGTCTCGCGGGTCTTGGTGATCCGCACATCGATCTCGATCCCGGTGGGGGCGACATCGGCAAAGTCGTTTTCAAACAGCAAGTCCAGCGCTTCCGGGACTTCGCTGAGGGCCTGGGCCGCGATGTCGCTTCCACTATAGAAGATGTTCGTCCGCTCAACCTCACGCGGCAGCATCCGGCCGTGCAGGGTCATGCGCACCTCGGCGGTCCCCTCGCCCGATCGGTTCAGCGCGCGCTCGACCACCCCGCGCGCCCCCACAGCCGCGAGGACCGGGGCCAGGTCCTTGCTGGCGACCACCTGGAATCGAAACTGCCGTATGGCGCCCGCATCGTCATCGTGCACCACGACCCGGACGCCGAACATCGGGGGCAGCACGCCCACCACCCCACCCACGCCCGCGGGGCGGTCCTGAGAGATGGTGCCGACCGGCGACCCGGCGGCGCCCACCTTCATGTTGTGCTGCTGCGACCGGACGACCTGGAAGATGGTGGCATTGGTCAGGACGAACCCGGAGTGCCCGAGCCCGATGAACGGGTGCCCGAAGCCGAGCACCCGGTCGCCGTCGCGGTAACTGAGGGTGCCGATCGCATACGCCGCCACATCGCCCTGCGCCAATGCCACGCCGATGGCGCTCCCGGGTTCAAGCGGGATCGTGTCCGGCAGGTCGGCCATCGCGGCGCCCACCATCGGGATGAGCCCCATGGGCCGGAACGTCTCGCCCATCGCCTCGGCCGCCGCCGGGCCCAGCCCGGCCACGAACAGCGGGGTGAAGGCGGGGACCGCCACCGCCGTCGCGTCGTCCAAGCCAATCCGAGCATCCGGCGATCCTCCCAGGACGACGCGGCGGATCGTCCGGCCGCCGAGCAAGAACGGAGCCACCGAGACCACGCGGGGGCCCTCCCGGCGGGCCTGCCCTGAGATGCCCTTCAGCATGTCCTCGATGGGGGTGAACAACCCGATCATCGGATCCGCGAACGGAAACGAGTAACTGAACGCGCCCGCCAGCCGGTCGCCAAAGTAGATGGGGCTCCCGCTCATGCCGGCGGCGAGTCCCCCGGCCGCCTCGATCGCGGGCCCGGAGGCCCGAAAGAGCACCAGCGCTCCGGCCGGTCCCGCGTCCGGCAGAACGCCGAGGGTCGTCACCCGGAATTCCGAGACCGTCGTGCCGAGGAAGACGGTCTTGCCGATCCCGGTCATGCCGGGGACGATTTGCGCCACGGGAATGACCTGGGGAGCGGCTCCGAGCGGGGACGCCAGCAGCGGGAACACCACCAGCGCGCCCGCCAGCACCGCGCCGTACCATCGCCCCGCTCGGTCGGCCTTGCGCATCACGACCTCCGTCGTCCCCGCATCGTGAACCCGGCGCCCCGGCTACTTGACCACCATGGGGATTTGGAACCTGCCCAACACCACCCACTCCGTCCTGAGGGACGTGGCGGCGGTGGACGTGAACGCGGGGTTGGCATTTGCGCCGACCGCCTCGACCACCGGCGCGGGCAGCAGGTCCACCAGGACGTCGGTGTTCATCCCAAAGTTCTCGAAGTCGTCCAGGGCCTCGGCCAGCGACCCCGCGCTGCCCGGAGGAGTGGCCTGGAATCCCGCCAGGACCTGAAACTTCTGCCCGACCGGGGTGGGGTCGTTGAGCCCCCCGCCCGACCCGACGATCAGGAAGGCCGGCCCCGGGGGAAAATCGTCGGGCACCAGAAACTGCACCGTGCGGTCGACCGGAGCAGAGCCGCCGTAGGGCCAGAGACGGAGCCCGACGCGGACGCGCTGCCCGCGGCTCACGGTTCGGGGCTCGGGGCTCGCCCTGACGAGCAGCGCCGTATTCGGATGGCTCTCCACGCCGATGTCGACGGTCATGTCGATCGGATCGAGCGCCTTGAAGAAATTGCCGAAGAGCAGCTGCGATGCGCCGGGGACTTCCAGCACGGCCGCGGTCGCAATGTCGCCGGCGTCATAGGCGAGATCCTCGCGAACGATGTCCCGGTCGATCCCGCGCACGCGCAGCCCGATGCGGACGCGCGCCGATCCGCCGGACACGCGGTCGAGGGCACGCTGGACACCGCTGAGCACGACCAGCGGCACCAGCGATTCGGCGAGGTCCGCCCGCCGGACCACCTGGGCGTTGGTCTCGTGGACGGGACCCCGTTCGGAATCCCGCACCCTCACGCGCACCGCGAACATCCGGGGATAGCGGCCCACCTCGCCTCCCAGGCCCGTGCTCCTGTCCTGCGTCGTCCCGCCGACCAGGGGGCCGAGGCTCCCCTGCTTGAACGGAGAGTCCACCGACCGCACGACCGTATCGATCCACGCCGCGGTCATCGGCATCGCCGCAGCGCCGGCGTTGAGGAACGGGTGGCCAAACGCCAGGATCTGGTTCCCGCGGCGGTAGGTCACCGTCCCGAGCGCGCCCATCTCGACGTCGCCCCGCACCAGCTCGACCCCCAACGAACTCCCCGGCTCGACGGGGGGCGGGGTAAAATCCCGGCTCCCCCCGTAGCCCTGAGTCGGGACCACGTTGAACCGGCCCAGCACCCGGGTGGCCAGCGTGAACGCCGCCGGGGAGACCCCGGCCACGAACAGGGGGACCGCCGCCGGCGAGGCGGCGATCGTGCGCGGCAGCGGGTGTGCGTTGTAGGCGCGCGCATCCGCCGGGGATTCCATCAGAACCACGCGGGAGATGGCCCCCGCGGCGGTGGGGATCGGCGCCGCGGCATCGAAGAGGCGCGGCCCCCGGCCCTCCTGCGCGCCCCCGCCGCTGCCGGCGCCCGGCTGCGCGAGGAGCCTCAGCATTTCTTCGATCGGCGTGGCCAGGCTCAGGTTGGAATCCCGGCCGGCGAAGTGGAATCCGTAGCCCAGCGCCCCGATGATTCCGCCGTTCACGAAGATGGGGCTTCCGCTCATGCCCTCCGCCGTGCCTCCGGACTGGTCGATCGCCGGGCCGGTGGCCCGGAAGAGGATCAAGTCGCTGGCCGGGCCGCCTTTGAGGATGCCCAGGATCTGAACGTCAAACCGCTCGATCGTTGTGCCGCGAAGGACCGTCAGGCCGTACCCGGCCATGCCGGGGCGCACCTGGCTCAACGGCGTGATCGCCGGAGCATCCGACGGCGCAGCGCTTCCCACGGGCGTCCCACCGAGGGTGAAGGCCAGGATCGCCAGAGCCCCCCGCAGTTTCCGCACCTTGGCCTCTCCCCTCCCCGCTCGGCCCGCGCCGGGGCCGCCGTCCCATAAAAAGGCCGAGGGGGACCATCCCCCTCGGAACTCCCTGCGCGCCAGCCCTCACTGGGGCTGGATCGCGGCGACCACATCGCCGATGTTGACGTGATCTCCCGCCCGCACCGTCACCTGCACCACCTGGCCGTCGACCGGGGCGACCGCCGCGGGAACGGCCGCGCCCGAACTCGTTCCCCGAAGGAAGACGATCGGATCCCCCTGCTTGACCATCTGGCCCACCTTGGCCAGTTGCAGCGGTAGGACCTCTCCCGAGATGACGACGCGGACGAGCACCGTCGGCCGCTGCTGCGCGGTGGCCGGGATCAGCACGATGGCGGCGAGCGCCGCGACTGCCAGGACAATGTTGAAGGTCCGGAAGGTCCGCACGGACGCCATACGCCATCACCTCGCTATGCCTGCCAATTATAGGCGCGCCCCGAAGAGAGTGTCAAACACCCCGCCCCGCGCGCCACCCGGGGCGGCCCCTCACCATATATGAGTACCCATCTGTCGTGCCGGCAAGCCGTGCGCGCCGAGCCTGCCGAGCCGGCTCACCGCGGGCGCGACTGCCGGCCGCGCGCCTTGGCCCCCGCGGGGACCCTCCGCGCGGTGCGCGTTGGCGCCGCTGTGTCTCTTACGACGAACTCCGCCGGGGGGTTCCGGGCCAACCCGAAAAAGTAGCGCAGCCCTCCCACGATCCGCCCGGCGGCCCGCCCATCCCCGTACGGGTTGCGCGCCCGGCTCATCCGCGCATAGGCCGCGGGATCCGTGAGCAGCCGCGCCGCCACCTCCACGATCCGGGCCCGGTCCGTTCCCACAAGATGCGCCGTGCCCGCGGCGATGCCTTCGGGCCGCTCGGTCGTCTCCCGAAGGACCAGCACGGGGCGGCCGAGCGCCGGCGCCTCCTCCTGGATGCCTCCGGAATCGGTCAGAATGAGCGCCGCGGCCTTCATGCAGGCCACATTCGCCGCGTAGTCGACCGGCTCGCAGAGGTACGCGCGCGGGTGGCGTCCGAGGAGCTCGTGCGCCGGGCCGGCGACGACGGGATTCGGGTGAACGGGAAAGACCAGGTCGAGGTCCGGAAAGCGATCGAGGAGGTCGCGGACGGCGAGAAAGATCCGTCGCTGGGGCTCCCCCCAATTCTCACGGCGGTGCGAGGTCAGCAGCAGCACGCGCCGGCCGGGCCGGTTCAGCACGGCCGCGAGCGCCGGGTCCGCCGGCGGGCGGTCCCGCCGCGCCACGTCCAGCAGCGCGTCGATCACCGTGTTGCCGGTGACCAGGATGCGCGCCGCCGGCACCCCGTCCACGATCAAATTGCGGCGGGCCTGCGGGGTCGGCGCGAAGTGAATGTCCGCCAGCACCGTGGTCATCCGCCGGTACATCTCCTCGGGGAACGGCTGGTACTTGTCGTCGGTCCGCAGGCCGGCCTCGACGTGACCCACCGGGATGCGCTGGTAGAACGCGGCCAGCGAGCCGACGAAGCTCGGCGCCGCGTCCCCCTGGACGAGGACGAGATCGGGGGCCACGCGGGGGAGGAGCGCCGACAGCCCCTCCAGGGTCCGCACCGTGATGTCGGCCAGGGACTGCTTCTCGGTCATGATCCCGAGATCGTGGTCGGGCGCGATGGCGAAGAGCCGGAGCACCTGATCCAGCATCTCCCGGTGCTGTGCGGTGACCGCGACGACCGGCGTGAACTCGGCGGGGGCGGCGCGGAGCGCCTGCACCACCGGGGCCATCTTGACGGCGTCGGGTCGGGTGCCGAACACGACCATGACCGTCCGCGGGCGGGCGATGGTCACGTGGCGGAGTTGTGGCGCCCGTCGGCAGGCGCGGGAGGCGGCGGGGACAGCAATCCGGTGCGGCGCGCGCCGAAGGCCAGCGCCGCCAGCAGGAACCCCAGGACGGCGACGAGCGAGAACCGGTGGATGCCGCTCGCCAGCAG
>DATHLI010000417.1:0-3028 GCA_035488355.1 bacterium
GGTGGACTCCCGGAGGTCCTGCCTGTGGGACGTGAACAGCAGCGCGATGAGGCTGGCGATGACGAGGGGAATCAGCAGGACCGGCGCTTCGCCCCCCCAGATGGCGATCGCGATCGAGAGGCCGGAGGCCCCGAGCGCGGCCGCGGTGGGGATCCGCCACAACGCGCCGATGAGCAGCACCGCCCCGAGCGGCATCTCGAAGATCGCGGCGAGGAAGAGGCCCGCCTGCACGGTCGTCGCGAGGGCGTAGACGGCCAGGACGGCCGCGGTCGCCGCCAGGCCCGCGTGCCCCGCCAGGTCGGGGCTGACGCGGTCGAACCCGGGCGCGTGGCGCAGGTACAGATTCCATGTGGCGCCGGCGAGCAGCGCGGCCAGCGCGCACTGCCCGGTCTCGAAGAACGCCCGGTCCAGCGCGCGGCGGCGCAGGACCCCGTTGCCGATCGCCGCTCCGAGCGCGCCGATCACGGCGGCCGGCACCGGCCCGAGAATGACGATCGCCGGGAGCGCCACCGCCGGGCCGAAGGTCTGGGAGCCTCCGCTGGCGAGCGGAATCTGGAAATGCTCGGCCGCGATGGAGAGGAGCAGGAAAATCGCCAGGAGCTCCCAGGACGGCAGAAACACCCCGGGCGCGGCGACGGCGAGCAGGGCCGCCGCCAGGAGCACGGGTCCCCACGTGACGAGCCAGGCCGTGATGGGGCGAACCTGCCCCGGGCGCAGCGCCACCCCGGGGGCGGACGGGAGCGGAATCTTCATACTGAGTACTTGATGCCCGGGGGGGGCGCGGCTTTAGACCTTGTGGCGTCAGGCGGCGGCCGCGGCGCGGCCTACCTTTGCTCTACTCCACGCTTCGATCGGCCTTTCGATCGGCCTCCTCACCACCTCCGCGGCGGACGAATTCCTTGATCCGCCGCTCCAACTTGGGCCTGGGCATCAGCACGTGCCGCCCGCAGCCGAGGCAGCGAATGCCGATATCCGCCCCCAGGCGCACGATCTCCCACTGATCGCTTCCGCACGGGTGGGTCTTTCGCGTCCGGACGACGTCGCCGAGGAAGAGCTTCAGCACCGGCATGATGACCACCCGGTCCTTCCCTGGGCCGCGCTTTGCGGAGCTAGCGGCCCGCCGTGATCAATGCGTCCGTCGGCGCGTAGTCGTCGGTCAGGAGCGGGACATCGCGGGTCTCGATCGGGGCCTCCAGCAGATCGCCGGCGTCCCGCCGAAGCCCGTCGATCCGGATCAGCCGGCGCCCCGCCGCCGCCTCTGCCCGGGCGAGCAGCCCGGCGCGGGTGAGCCGCGGCCCCGCGGCGCCCACCAGGATGATGTTGCGGAGCGACTCCGGCGACCCGCCCCCCACGGGAAACACGTAGACCTCGGCGAAGGCCGACCGGAACGTCTTGTAGATCGCGCGAAACAGCCGGCTCTGGGGGCCGCGGACCGCGCCGATCACGTTGCCCGCCACCACGCCGCCCGGGGTCAGCCGGGCGGCGGCCGCCTGATAGAACTCCCGGGTGGCGAGGTGGAACGGGATCGTATCGATGAGGTACGCGTCCAGGATAATGAGATCGTAGCGCTCGGTCGCGCGGCGCAGCCAGAGGCGGCCGTCCATGACGTGCACCCGGAGGCGGGCGTCGTCCGGGACGCCGAAGAACCGCCGCGCCGCCTCGGCCACGGCGGGATCGATCTCCACGACCTCGACCGTCGCGTTCGGGTAATCGTGGTGAAACCGGCTCGGCGCGGTCCCGCCTCCCATGCCCACGAAGAGCACTCGATGGAATCCAGGATTGAACAGGACCGGGAGATGGAGGTAGTCGGTGTAGGGGAACACGGTCCGCAGGGGCGCGTCCTGATCCCGGGCGCTCTGCCAATAGTTGTCGAGCCGCAGGTACCGGATTCGGGCCTCGTCCGCCACCGTGATCCGGTGGTAGACCGTGTCCCGGGCGAACACCGTTCCGCTCTCGCCCGCCGGGGGACTGCCGGTGAGGATCAGCAGGGCGCCGGCCACCGCCCCGGCGCCGGCGGCCGCGCGCGGCCGCTGGGCCCACACCCACCCCAGCGCGGCCAGGACCATCTCGGTCCCGCCGAGCATTTGTAGGATCGCGCGGATCCCAAACGTGGAAATCAGCACGAACGCCGCCAGCAGGGTGCCGGCGATGCTGCCGAGCGTGCTCAGCGCGTAGAGCATCCCGGCGACGCTCCCGATCCCCTCGACCGACTGCGCCCGCAGCCGGACCGCGTACGGGGAGATCGTGGCCATGAGCATGGCCGGGATGAAAAAGAGCGCCGTGCCGCCGAGGAGCGGGTTGCCGCGCGGTCCGTAGTCGTGCGCGGCGATCCCACCCAGTACCGCGTCCGCGAAATGGGGGATCGGGAAGGTCGCCGCCCCGGCCAGAAAGACGAGGGCGAGGAAGGGCCCCCGGTGCGGCCACCGGGTGCTGAGGCGTCCCCCCAGGTAGTACCCGAGGCTGAGGGCGGCCAGGAAGACGCCGATCAGGCTGCCCCACACGTACACCGAGTTGCCGAAGTACGGCGCGACGACCCGGCTCGCCACGATCTCCAGGGCGAGCAGGACCGCGCCGCTTATGAAGACGACGAGCTCGAGGATGACCCGGCCCCTCTCCGCGGGTTCGCCGGGGCCTGCGCCTTCGGGGCGGCCGCCTTTCGCACGACGATCTCGTCGCCCTTCGCCTCCACGACGAGGGTCTCGCCTTCCCGAACCTCGCCCGCGAGGAGCTGGCGGCTGACGGTGTTCTCGACGGTGCGCTGGATGAGCCGCCGCAGCGGCCGGGCGCCGAAATCGGGGTTGTATCCTTCCCGCGCCAGGTAGGCCTTGGCCTCCTTCGTGACTTCGAGCCGCAGCCCGCGCGCGGCCAGGCGGGCGGTCAGGCCTGTCAGCTGCAGGTCGACGATGCGCTCCAGGTCGGCCCGGCTGAGCGGGTGGAAGACGATGATCTCGTCGATCCGGTTGAGGAACTCCGGCCGGAGCGTCCGCCGCAGCTCTTCCAGGATCTGCACGCGGACCAGTTCGAACGC
>DATHLI010000418.1:0-7544 GCA_035488355.1 bacterium
TGTGCATCACGACCAGCGCGGCCCCGGTCTCCGCCGCCACCTCGGCCATCCGGATGTCCGCGAGCCCGCTGATGTCGTTGATCATGACGGCTCCCGCCTGAACGGCTCGGCGGGCCACCTCGGGTTTGTGGGTGTCCACGCTCACGGGCACCGGGAGCCGGTCCGCCAGGGCTTCGATCAGCGGGACCACCCGCCGGATCTCCTCTTCCGGGTCCACCGCGGGGCCGGGACGCGCCGTCTCTCCCCCCACTTCGATCAGGTCGGCGCCCTCGGCGACGATCTCATCCGCACGGGCCAGCGCGGCTGGGAGGCCGTAATACCGGCCGCGATCGTAGAAGGAGTCGGGTGTGGCGTTGAGGATCCCGACGATCAGGGGCCTCTGGAGATCCAGCGTCCGCCCCCGCACTTCGAGGGACCGGGGCAGCTGCCGGAAGCGGGCAAGCGCTGCGGCCGCCGCTTCAACCGCCGCCTCTCCGGCCGGGCCGCCCACGGTGCCGTTGAGGCCGGCAAACAGGGATGCCGGTCCCTGGAGAATCGGATCTCCGTCGTGCCAGCGGACCCACAGCCCCAGGGCGTGCGAGGCCCGGGCCACGTCCTGCGCGCCTTGGGCGGACAGCCCGATCACACGGACCCCATAGATCCCGTCCGCGTCCCCGCCGGGCGGCGCGGGCCACGTCACGATCCGGGCGCGGATCAGGCCGGGTGATCCTTCAAGTACTGATGGATGCGCTCGGCCACCTTTGGGCCAACGCCCTCCACCGCGGCGATGTCCTCGACCCCGGCCGCCCGGATGCTCCGCACCGACCCGAACTGGCGGATCAACGCCTTCTTCCTCCGCTCCCCGACCCCGGGAATCTCGTCGAGCGTGGAGAAGACGATCCGCCGCTCCCTGAGCTTCTGGTGATAGGCGTTGGCGAACCGGTGCGCCTCGTCCCGGAGACGCTGGAGCAACTGGAGGCCCTGGGACTCGCGCGGCAGGACGATCGGCTCGCTGAGCCCGTGGACGTAGACCAGCTCCTGCTGCTTGGCCAGCGCAATCGTGGCGATCGACTGGTTGTATTCGAACAACACCTCGCGGGCGGCGTTGAGCTGGCCGCGGCCGCCGTCAAGGACGATGAGGTCGGGCAGCGCCGCCCATTTCACCGGAATGGGCTCGTCGCGGTCCAACCGCTCCTGCTCTTTGCGGGCCTGTGCGAACCGGCGGCGGAGGACCTCCTGCATCATGGCGGTGTCATCGGGGCCCTCCGTGTATTTCATCCGGAATCGGCGGTAGTCGTTCTTCTTCGGCCGTCCCCCCTCGGCGACGACCAGCGAGGCCACGGACTCGCCCCCTTGGAAGTTGCTGATGTCGTAGCATTCGATCCGCACCGGCGGGGCCTCCAGGTGGAGAAGATGCTGGAGATCCCGGACTCCCGGCCCGGCCGTATCGCCGAGCCGCGCCTTCTCCTCGGCGAGGTGCAGCGCGGCGTTTTCCCGGGCCATCGCCACCAGGCGCACCCGTTCCCCACGCTGGGGGGTCGCGAGTTCCACCCGTCCGCCGCGGCGCTCCGCCAGCCACTGTTCGATCACCTCGGCGTCCGGCACGGGCTCGGGCAGGAGGATCTCGGGGGGCACCGCGCTCGCGGTTTCGTAGTACTGCGGGAGAAACGCCCGCAGCGTCTCGGCCGCCGCCACCCCGCGCGTGCCCCGGAGCATGAAGTGCTCCTGGCCGACCACGCGGCCGCCCCGGACAAAGAAGATCTGCACGCAGCCCATGTCCCCGTCCTGGGCGAGCGCGACGATGTCCCGGTCCTCGCTCCCCGAGGACACCATCCGCTGCTTCTCGCCGAGGGCCTCGAGACCCCGGATCTGATCCCGGAGCTGCGCCGCGCGCTCGAAGTTCTTGGCGTCGGAGGCGGTCTGCATCGCGGCCCGCAGGTCGCCCAGGAGGTCGTCCTGCTTTCCGGCGAGGAAGGCGGACGCCTGCCGCACCTGTTCGGCGTACTGCTCCCGGCCGGCGCCCCAGGCCACGCACGGCGCGCTGCACTGGCCGATATAGTAGTCGAGACAGGGCCGCGGGAGATCCCCGGCGATCTCCAGGTTGCAGGTGCGCAGCTTGAACAAGCGCCGGATCAGCCGGATGGTCCGGCCGACGAGCTTCGGCTCATGGTAGGGGTAGGGACCGAAGTACTTTCCCCCGTCGCGCGCCACCTTCCGCGTCATGATGATCTTCGGGAAGGGATCGTTGGTGAGCTTCAGGTACGGGTAGGCTTTGTCGTCCGCCAGCCGGACATTGTACCAGGGGTGGTGGCGCTTGATGAGGGTGGCTTCGAGGATCAGGGCCTCGACCTCGTTGGCGGTCACAACCGTTTCCACGTCCCGGATCTTCGAGATCAGGTGCAGGATCCGGGGGCTGTCCGTGTGGCCGGGTTGGAAGTACTGGCGCACCCGGGAGCGGAGCGAGGAGGCCTTCCCGACGTAGATCACCTTGCCGGCGCCGTCCTTCATGAGGTAGACGCCCGGCTGGTTGGGCAGAGTCCCGAGCTTCTCGGTGAGGTCGCCGGGAAGCCCCGGCTCGCCCGCGGCCTCCGGCGCGGCCGGCGCCGCCGGCAGGGACTCGCCGTTCTGAGCAGTGTGCGCGGTCATGGCCTTCTTATTATATCGGAGCAAACCTAGGCGGGCAGGCGGGTGAAAGACTCTGAACCTCCAAACAGGTTCCTTACGCGGCTTTCAGCGTCTCGCGGATGCGCTCGAGGCTGACACCCAACGACGCCAGCACTTCGCCGGCGATTCCCCCCGCCAGGAGAAGACCGAGAAGGAGGTGCTGAGGCCTCATCGCTCTGTGTCGGAGCCTGCGGCACTCATGGAGGGCGTCCTCAAGGACCTTCTTACTTCGGGGATTGAGCGCGGCCACAGGACAGATCGTGAAGTCCGCCTTGAGTCCGTTATCGAAAATGACCAGGCGGGTGGGCAATCCGCGGTCGTTCTGGAGCGGGAGGTAGACCCCAACCGTGCCGATGTCGGCCATCCATCTGTCGGACTGTACATACCGTTCTGGCGCGCGCGTGAAGAACTCGAGATCCAAGTCAGACAGGTCATCCGCCTGGCCGCGAGCGTGCGACCCTGTCAGAACGAGCGCCCGAATATCGAGTTGTCGCTCCGCCCAGGTGCAAATTCGTTTCAACAGTTCACCGGCGGACCCCTGATCCATGCCGCGCTTACTGCCGCCGGGGTTCCCCCCGCAGCGCGTCGACGGCCTGCCGGCCCGCGGCGAGCAGGAGGCGGACATCCGAGGCGTACATCAGGAGGCGCATGCCGATGTCGCGGCCGTGCTGGACGACCTTGATGTCCGATGGGTGGATGCCGGCGGCGACGCCGTGGCGCTTGGCCACATCGACGACGCGCCGGTAGGCCTCCTGCATCGTCGGGTGGAGCATCTGGCCCGGGACCCCCAGGGAGATGCTGAGGTCGGTGGGACCGATCAGCAGGACATCGATGCCCGGCACCTCGGCGATCTCGTCCAGCTGGTCGAGGCACCGCCGGCTCTCCACCTGCGCCATGATCATCGTCTCCGCATTGGACCAGGCGATCGCCTCGGGAACCGAGGCGCCGGAGTAGTCGGTGACGGCGCTGCGGAGACCGAACCCGCGCTCCCCCACCGGCGGGTACTTGGCGCAGCGCACGATTTCCCGGGCGTCGTCGGCCGTCTCAACGTGCGGCACCATCAGGCCGAGGGCGCCCGCGTCGAGCGTGCGCGCGATGAGCGCGTAGGTGATATCCGCCACGCGCACCAACGGGGCGATCCCGGCGCTGCGGGCGGCGCGGCCGATCCGCTGCAGACTCTCCGTATCCGCGGACCCGTGCTCGGTATCCACCACGAGGAAGTCGAAGCCGGCGGCGGCGAGGACGTAGGCGACCTCATCGGTCCACACCTCGGAGATCATCGTCCCGAGGGCCGTCCCGCCTTCCTTGAGCCGCGCCTTCACCCGATTTTTCGTCATGGCCTCAGGCCCCCTCCCCTACCCTCGACCAGGGACCGCCGGCGGCCCCGGCCGCGATATTCCCCCAGCGCTACGACGAGGAGCGCTCAGCCGCGCGGGCCCCGCCTCCCACCGCGACGAGACGAGCCGACGGCTGGTCGCGCACGGCGCGGTTGGCCAGGTAGGTCGGCCACTCGCCGCGCAGGTACTGGATGATCTGACGGTTCACCTTGGCGGCGAGATCCGCCAGCGCCTCGACGGTGGTCGAGGCGAAGTGCGGGGTCAGCACGACCTGGTCCATTTGTAGAAGTGGATTGTCCCCGGCCGGCGGTTCCGTCCACAACACATCCAGGCCGGCTCCCGCCAACCGGCCCGACTGCAGGGCGGCGACGAGGGCCTCCTCGCTCACGACTTTGCCGCGCGACGTGTTGATCAGGATCGCCCCCGGCTTGATCGCCGAAAACTCCTTGGGGCCCAGCAACCCCTGGGTCTCCTGCGTGAGCGGGGCGTGACACGAAACGATGTCGGCGCGGGCCAGAAGCGTATGCAGGTCGACCTTCTCCACGCCTCTCCCCTCCATGGTCGACGCGTCCACATAGGGATCGAAGGCGATCAGCCGCAGCCCGAACCCGCGCGCCCGCTCGGCGACCGCGCGGGCGATATGCCCGAAGCCCACCAACCCCATGATCTGCCCGCGGAGGCGGTGCATCGGCAGCATGGCGCTCGGCGTCCAGGATCCGCCCCGCACGTGCCGGTCGGCGAGCAGCACTTTGCGCGCCACCGCCAGGAGCAGCGTCATCGTCGTGTCCGCCACCTCGTCGTAGCAGAAGTCGGGGACGTGGGCGACGCACACGCCGTGCCGGGTGGCGGCGGGGAGGTCCACCCCGTCCAGGCCGATCCCGGTGCGGACGAGACCGACCACGCCGGGCGCCCCCGCGAACAGCGCCTCAGTGATCTGGGCGTGCGCCACGATCAGCGCGTAAGCGTCCCCGGCGGCGGCGATGCGCTCCGCCTCGTTGCGACAGGCCACCCGCCGGATCACCCCTCCGGCCTGGGCGATCCCCTGCTCGTCAAGAGGAAACCGGGGCCCCGTTTCGCCTTCGGTCCACATCACGACGCGGGTGCTCTTCATCATCGCCTCCTAGTGAGCGCCTTCAGCGGGCGCCGCCACGGCGGGCGGGGCCGCGACCTTGGAGCCCGTTGCCTCGACGGGGTCGCGCCGCCGGAGAATCCTGGGCCGGCGACGGACCCGTCCCGGCGGCCACCAGCCGGGATGGCCTGGCATCCGCCGCGGGGATGTCCCGAGCGCCTGACCGGCCGCCACCGGATGCGCCGGACCGGCGGAGCGCCGGGCGGAGGTACTGTCCGGTGTACGAGGCGGGGCTCCGCCCCACATCCTCGGGCGTCCCTTCCGCCACGATCTCCCCGCCGAGTTCACCGCCCTCCGGACCCAGATCGACGATCCAGTCGGCGGTCTTGATGACGTCGAGATTGTGCTCGATGACAATCACCGTGTTGCCGGCGTCGACCAGCCGGTGGAGCACCTCGAGGAGCCGCTCCACATCGGCGAAGTGCAGCCCGACGGTAGGTTCGTCCAGAATGTAGATGGTCCGGCCGGTATCCCGCCGGCTCAGCTCGGTGCTGAGCTTGACCCGCTGGGCCTCGCCCCCGGAAAGCGTCGTGGCCGGCTGCCCCAGGCGGACGTAGCCCAGGCCGACGTCGGCCAGCGTCCGGAGCTTCCGCCGGATGCGCGGGATCGCCTCGAAAAACTGCAGCGCCTCGTCGACGCTCATGTCCAGGACGTCGGCGATCGACTTGCCCTTGTACTTGACCTCGAGGGTCTCCCGATTATACCGCTTCCCCTTGCAGACGTCGCACGGCACGTAGACGTCGGGCAAGAAGTGCATCTCGATCCGGACGATCCCATCGCCTTCGCAGGCCTCGCACCGCCCTCCCCGGACGTTGAACGAGAACCGCCCCTGCGCAAAGCCGCGCGCCCGCGCGTCGGGGGTCTGCGCGAACAGCTCGCGGACCAGGTCGAAGGTCTTGGTGTAGGTGGCCGGGTTGCTCCTGGGAGTCCGGCCGATCGGCGACTGGTCGATGTTGATGACCTTGTCGATGTGACCGAGCCCCTCGATGCGGTCGTGCGCCCCCGCGCGGAGCCGCGAGCCGTGGAGGTGATGGGCCAGCGCCCGATAGAGGATGTCGTCGATCAGGGTGGACTTCCCCGATCCGGACACCCCCGTCACGCAGACGAACATCCCCAGCGGGATCTTCACATCGATCCGCTTCAGGTTGTGTTCCCGGGCGCCGCGGATCCACAGCGCCAACCCACTGCCGTGCCGCCGGCGGGCCGGCACGGGAATGACCCGCCGGCCGGAGAGGTACTGGCCGGTGATCGAGTCGGGCGCCTTGAGGATGCGGTCGAGCGGACCAGAGGCAACCACCCGGCCGCCCTGCGCCCCCGCCCCGGGCCCGATGTCCACGACCCAGTCGGCCGACCGGATCGTCTCCTCGTCGTGCTCGACGACCAGGATGGTGTTCCCGAGGTCGCGCAGCCGCGCCAGCGTCTCGATCAGCCGCCGGTTGTCCCGCTGGTGCAGGCCGATGCTGGGTTCGTCCAGCACATACAGCACGCCCATCAGCCCCGATCCGATCTGCGTCGCCAGCCGGATCCGCTGCGCCTCGCCGCCCGACAGGGTGTTGGCCGTCCGGTCGAGGGTGAGGTAATCCAGCCCGACGTTGACGAGAAAGCCGAGGCGGGCATTGATCTCCTTGAGCACCTGGTGGGCGATCAGCCGCTCCCGCTCCGTGAGCGCGAGGGTCGAAAAGAAGTGCAGCGCGCCCCGCACGGTCAGCGCGCACGCCTCCGCGATCGACCGGTCACCGATCGTGATGGCCAGGCTTTCCTTCTTAAGCCGCGTGCCGTGGCACTCGGGACAGGGCGCGGTGCTCATGTACCGCTCGATCTCTTCCTTCATGTACTCCGAATCGGTCTCCCGGTACCGGCGCTCCAGGTAGGGGACGACGCCTTCGAACACCGTGTCGTACTGGCGCAACGCCCCCCAGCGGTTGTGGTACTTGATCCGGACCTCCCCGTCCGATCCGTTGAGCAGCACCCGGACGAACTCGCGGGGCAGCCTGCGCACCGGGGTATGCATGTCGACCTTGGAGCGGTCGGCGAGCGCGCGCAGGAGCTCCTGGTAGTACTCGCTCGTGGACGACGCCCAGGGCAGCACCGCGCCGTCCAGGAGGGAGAGGCTGGGGTCGAGCACGAGATCGGGATCGATCTCCTGCTTGAACCCGAGCCCGGTGCAGGTGGGGCAGGCGCCGTAGGGCGCGTTGAACGAGAAAATCCGCGGCTCGATCTCCGGCAGGGTCACGTCGTGGCCGTCGGGGCAGGCGTAGTTCTGGCTGAAGGTGTGCTCCTCGCCGTCCACGACCGAGATGCCGACGATGCCCTGCCCGAGCTTGAGCGCGGTCTCGACCGAGTCGTTCAACCGGGTCCGGATATCCGGCTTGACCACCAGCCGGTCGACGACGACCTCGATCTGGTGCTTCCGGTTCTTGTCCATGGCGATCTCC
>DATHLI010000419.1:0-1656 GCA_035488355.1 bacterium
CAGCCAAACGCCACGGCGATCCCGACCGCGAGATCCGCCCCGGGCGCGGCCCGGACGCCCGCGACGATGGCGTCCAGTTGCTCCAGCGACTCTGCTACGGTCATGCGGACGTTCCGCTCATTGAAGCGATCGGTCGCGCCGATCACCACGGTGTACTGCCGGACCCCGGCCTCGCGCGCGCGTTCGAACCCGCGGAGGTTCGGGATCAACGCCGAGACATCGAGATGGGGGAGCGCCAGCGCCGCGCGCGCGACCGCCTCCGCGTCGGAGAACTGGGGCACGGCCTTGGGTGAGACAAAGGACGTCACCTCCATCGCCCGGATCCCGGCGCCGTGGAGGGCATGGAGGAGACGCAGCTTCACCGCCACCGGGACCACGGTGCCGATCAGCTGAAGCCCGTCGCGCAGCCCTACCTCTTCGATGGTGACCCGTGCGGGAAGGCGCACTCAGATCACTCCACGCCCGCGCAGGGCGTCGATCTCCGCGCGGGAGAGCCCGAGCAGCCCGCCGTAGACCTCGTCGTTGTGCTCTCCCATCCGCGGGCCTGCCCAGGCGATCGTCCCCGGGGTCCGGCTGAACCGCGGGACGATTCCGGGGAGGGCCAGGGCGCCGACATCCGGATCGTCGACCTCGACGATCATCTCGCGCGCTTGGAACTGCGGATCCCGGCAGATGCCGGCGATATCGTACACGGGCCCCCCGGGAACGCCGGCCTCCGCCAGGCGACCGGTGAGCTCGGCCAGGGTGAACTGTTCGGTCCAGGCGGCGACCGCGGCGTCCAGTTCGGCCTGCCGCTCCCCCCGGCCCCGATCATGGTTCAGCTCGGGATCGGCCAGCCAGTCGGCCCGGCCCATCACGGTGGCGAGGCGGCGGAAGACGTTGTCGTTGTTGGCGCCGATGACCACGTACTGACCGTCTCGGGTTGGATAAATGCTGCTGGGGGCGACCCCGGGAAGACCCGTCCCGTGCCGCTGTCCGATGATCCCCAGTTTCTGGTAGGCCGGCAGCAGATCATCGAGCAGGCTGAACGTCGCCTCCGTGAGGGCGACGTCAATCTCCTGCCCGCGGCCGCTCCTCCGGCGCTCCTCGAGGGCCGCCAGGGCCGCGATCGCTCCGTAGAGCCCGGCCACCGAATCGGCCAGGGCGAACCCGACCCGTGTGGGCGGCCGGTCGGGATACCCGGTGAGGAACCGCACGCCGGCCATCGCTTCGGCCACCCCGCCGAACCCGGCGCGGTCCCGGTACGGGCCGGTCTGCCCGTACCCGCTGATCCGGACCATGATGAGACGGGGACATGCCTCCTCGACCTGCGTGTGGGCCAGCCCCCACCGCTCCAACACCCCCGGGCGGAAGTTCTCCACGACGATATCGACCACGCCGTAGAGCCGCCTGGCCAGCCGCTGTCCTTCCTCCCGATGCAGGTCGAGCGTGACCGCGCGCTTGTTGCGGGACAGGAGCTTCCACAACAGTGAGTGCCCGCGGGACTGGCCGCGCCAGCCGCGGATGGGATCCCCGCGGCCCGGCTGCTCGACCTTGATCACCTCGGCTCCGTAATCCGCGAGGACCCGGGTACAGCACGGGCCCGCGATCATATTGCCGAGGTCCAGCACCCGAAGCCCCCGGAGCGGACCGGCGGCCTGGGCGGGGGCGGTCACG
>DATHLI010000420.1:0-3119 GCA_035488355.1 bacterium
GCATGACCGAAGCGATCGTGGAGGCCATCGGGAACCTCAAGAAGCTGGACCGGATCATGGGCCCCGTGAAGGAAATCAACCGCCTGGAGAACCTGGCGGACCACGTGCAGCGCAACGCCGTGGCCGATCTGTTCGTCGGGGACGGCAACGCGATCGACGTCATCAAGTGGAAGGAGATCTACGACACCCTGGAGGAGGCCACCGATCAGGGGGAGGACGTCGCGAACGTCCTCGAGAGCATCCGCACGAAGAACCTGTGAGCGCCGGGTCCGGCGGCATGCTCCCCCGGGGCGCCGAGATCAGCGCCCCGGGGATGTCGACCCCTTACCTATGCCGCGGTCCGTCGGTTGAGGTCCAGCACACCTGGTGCCGTCCCTGCGTTTCACACTGCTGATAGGATCGGTGCCAGCCGCCCTGCCCCCAACGGCCGGTGCCAAACTCGGACACGGGCTGGGTCGCGCTGCTGTGACCGAGGATGTAGCCGATGGCGCCGATGGCGAGCGCCCCCAGGAGCAGCGTGCCCGTCGACGGGGTCGAAGCGGCCGGCGCCAGAGCGGGCTGTGGAGCAACGGCGGGACCGGCGACGTCGATCCGCGTCACCTGAAACTCGCTGCCGCTTGGCAGCAGCCACGCCGTCGCAGGGTCGCCGACATACTGCCCGAGCGCGCAGAAGGGCACGCTCGTCGAGTTGACCAGCTCCGCGGTCGCCTCCGAGGCGGCCAGCGTGTTCGAACCGCTCCCGCCGCTCAGAACGACCGTCTGGCTCTGACAATCGACCGACTGGATCACCCCTTGGACGTTCACGGCCGACTGGGCCAATCCAACGCCGGCCAACCCAAGGACCGGGAGAAGCATTCCCAGCGCGAGTGCGATCGCCTTCCTCATGGTGCACCCCTTCCGGGCCACCGCACGTCGGTGATTTCCCGCTGCAGCCGGTGCAGCCCCCGCGCTCATGCGTGGGGCGGTGCGGTCGCCACAATCCGGCTCTCGTCCATGTCTCACGGTAGCATCTGAAATCGAAGAACCATCGAAGGATCGCTGAAAGAGTTGTGAGGAAGCGGCGAACATCGAAGATCCGTCCGAGGTTTCTTCCGAAGAACCTCCCGTAAAACGGACCGCGTGGGGGACGCTGTGATTTACGGCTCGAGCAGCACCTTGATCGACTCCTGGGCCGCAGTTTTACGAAAGCCCTCCTCCCAGGCGGTGATCGGCAGCACGTCCGAGATCAGCGCAGCCGCCTGCACCCGGCCCTGGGCCAGGAGCGCGAGGGCCCGCGGCCACGACATCATGGAAGAACCGTAGGTGCCGATCACGAGGATCTCGCGCATCGCCACCTGCTCATAGTCGCACTCGATCCGGCGTCCCATCAGCCCCACCTGCACCAGCGTGCCGATCCTCCGGACGGCCCGCAGGCACGCATCGAGCGAGCGGGGAGCGCCCGCGCATTCGAATGCGACGTCTACCCCGGCCCCGGCCGTCCATTCCCGGGCCGCGGCCACCGGGTCTTCGGCATCGACATTCACGATCGCCTCGGCCCCGAGCCGGCGCGCCAGGTCCAGCCGGCGGCCATCCCGAGCGGTGCCCACCACCATGACGCGGCCGCCTTGCGCCAGGGCAACCTGCAGCACCAGCAGCCCGATCGGGCCCACGCCGCTCACGAGGACCGTGTCCCCGGCCGAGATCCGGGACCGCTCGGCGACGGCGTGCACCGCCACGGCGAGCGGCTCGGCAAGCGCGGCGTGCCGGAGATCGACTCCCTGCGGCACAGGACGCACCATGTCGGCGGGCACGACGATGTAGCGGGCGAACGCCCCGTCCACCCCGTGGCCGATCGACAGGCGCTGCTCACACATCAACACGTTGCCGGTGAGGCAGTAGCGGCATCGGCCGCACCGCACCGCCGCGGTCAGGGCGACCACGGGGGTCCCCGGCGCCAGCCCGGCAACGCCGGACCCCATCCGGTCGATCCGGCCGCTGAACTCGTGCCCGAGCGTCACCGGAGGGCGGCTGGGGAACTCATCGCGAAGGATGTGGATGTCGGTCCCGCAGATCCCCGCCGCGGCGACCGCGATCCGGACCTGGCCGGGGCCCGGCTGCGGCTCCGGGACGTCGCGCAGTTCGACGTGCCCCGCTCCAGGCTGAGTCTTCACGACGGCCTTCATGGCTCCCCGCCCTCCCCGCGCGCGGCCGGCGCCGGCGCCTCGAGCCGTGACACCGCAAACCGGGACGCGGACCGCGCGTACTCGTCGACCTGACCGGCGCGGGTCTCCACGGACCACGCGAGCTCATCGCCCATCAGCGCCGCCACCCGCGCGGCGATCTCCGTCCCCTGGCGCGGAAGCAGGTGCGCCAGCCGCGTCCGCCGCAAGAGGACGTCCGCCAGCCCGAGCGCCATTTCGTCCCGGACGGCCACAACCACTTCCGCGCCGATGTGCGGGTATCCCCGGTTGAGCGGCTCGCCCAGCCTGGGGCGCTCGGCGACGAGATCGAGCACGGCGGACATTCCCGTGCCGTACGTCCGGATCAGATGGAGGAACGCGGACCGCGGCAGCCTGAGCCGGCGCGCGCGGGCGCGCAGGGCTGGCAGCGCCGCGTCCAGCCCTTCGGATCCGTCCAGCGGAAGCGTCCGCGTGCGGGACGGCATCCCGCCGACCCGGCCGGTCGCCGCGTTGATGACGTCCTCGGCCATCCGCCGGTAGGTCGTGAGCTTGCCGCCGATGATCGAGTAAAATCCCTCCGCCGACCGCACCACCTCGTGCCGGCGGGACAGGCGCGCGCTGGGGACGGCTCCGGCGCTGATCAGCGGCCGCAGGCCGGCGTACGCGCCGACGACGTCGCCGGTCGAGAGCGGAAGGGTGAGGAAGCGGGACGCGTGCGCCAGGAGATAGGCGACATCGTCCGCCGTCACGTCCGGATCGTCCGCCGGGCCGTTCCACTCGGTATCGGTCGTCCCCACCACCAGCACACCCTGCCAGGGAATGATGAACGCGACCCGCCCGTCATCGGTCTCCGGCAGCACGAGCGCGGCCCGCCGCATCCGGAGGCGGGTGGCGGGAAGGACGATGTGCACGCCCTTGGCGCGCCGGATGCGAAACGGCGGGGCGCCGGCGAAGCGGGCG
>DATHLI010000421.1:0-2741 GCA_035488355.1 bacterium
TGATCTCCAACCCTGCTGTCCTCCGCATCTAGGCTTGAACCTCTTCCTCTTCCACGACCTCCACCGCCTCCACCGGCTCCTCGACGGCCTCCTCAGGCGGCGGAGCCATGGGCGCCGGCTCGACCTCCTCGCCGTCTGCGGCGACCACCGCTTCCTCCTCGACCACTTCGGCCTTGCGCCGCTCCTCGTAGCCCTCCTGGGCGGCGTTGGCGATGCGGTTCGTGATCAGCCGGACCGCCCGGATCGCATCGTCGTTGCCCGGGATGGGGTAGTCCGCCTCGTCCGGATCGCAGTTGGTGTCGATGATCGCCACGATCGGGATCCGGAGCTTCCGCGCTTCGGCGATCGCGATGTGCTCCTTGCGGGTATCCACCACGTACATCGCCGCCGGCAGGGACTTCATCGCGGCGATCCCGCTGAGGTATTTCTCCAACCGGGCCAGTTCGTCCATGAGGTGCGCCTGCTCGCGCTTGGGCAGGATCTCCAGCGTCCCGTTGTCCCGGATTTCGATGAGTTCCTTCAGGCGGTCGATCCGGCTCTTGATCGTGTTGAAGTTCGTGAGCATGCCGCCGAGCCAGCGCTGGTTCACGAAGAACTGGTGCGCGCGGGTCGCCTCTTCGCGGATCGCGTCCTGCGCCTGCTTCTTGGTCCCGACGAACAGGACCGACCCGCCCGCCGCGACCGTTTCCCGCACAAATTTATAGGCCCCCTCGATGAGGGGGACCGATTTCTGCAGATCGATAATATGAATCCCGTTGCGCTGCGTAAAGATAAACGCCGCCATCTTGGGGTTCCACCGCCGGGTCTGATGGCCGAAGTGGACCCCCGCCTCGAGCAGTTGCTTCATCGTCACAACCGGCACTCGCGTTCCATCTCCTTTCCGGTTCGCCTCCGCCCCCCTCATCCCGCGCCGGAACCCGGGGGACGTCCCGGCTCTCGCCAGAGGCACAGGTCCCGGGCACCGCCGACGCCGTCATGGGGCGTGCTGAAAGTCCTGCCGTAGTATAACATAGGCCCCCCCTCAAATGCACGCCGCGCGGGTCACGCGCGAGGCGCAGGGCGGACCTAGAGGATGTAGCGGCTGAGGTCGCGGTCGGCGAGGATGCCGCTCAGGCGATCGCGCACGTAGGACGCGTCGATCACCACGCGGGCGGCGGATTCGGGAGCGGCGAACGAGATCTCCTCGGTCACCCGCTCCAGAATGGTGTGGAGGCGCCGGGCGCCGATGTCCTCCGTCTCGGCGTTGACCCGGCGGGCGATGCTCGCCAGTTCACGGATGCCGTCGGGGGTAAACTCCGCCCGGACCCCTTCCGTCGAGAGCAGCGCGGTGTACTGCTTGGTGAGCGCATTCTCGGGATCGACGAGGATCCGGACGAAATCGTCTTCGGTCAGCGGCTGGAGTTCGACGCGGATGGGAAGGCGCCCCTGGAGCTCCGGAATCAGGTCCGACGGCTTCGCGACGTGGAACGCCCCCGCCGCGATGAAGAGGACGTGGTCGGTCCGCACCGGCCCGTGCTTCGTCGTGACCGTCGATCCTTCCAGGATCGGGAGGATATCGCGCTGGACGCCCTCGCGCGAAACGTCCGGCCCGGCCCCCCCCGCCGGCCCGGCGATCTTGTCCAACTCGTCGATGAAGATAATGCCGGACTCTTCCGCCCGTCGGATGCCCTCGCGGACCGCTTCGTCCGGATCGATCAGCTTCTGCGCCTCTTCGCTCGTCAGCACCCGGAGCGCGTCCGGCACCGCCATGCGCCGGCGCTTGCGCCGCCGGGGCAGGACGTTGCCGAACAGATCCTGGAGGTTGATCCCCATCTCCTCCGCCCCGTGGCCCGAGAACACCTCGATCATCGGGGACCCGGCTTCCTCCACCTCGATCTCCACCATGTCCTGGTCGAGCTCGCCCCGCGCCAGCCGATCCCGCAGGGTCGCGCGCCGCTCCAGGACCTCCGCCGGAATCCCCTCGGACGGCGGCGCCGCCGGGGCGGCGGACCGGCCGCCGAACAACGCCTCCAGCGGATTGGCGAACGTGGCGTCCCGCCGGGGGGACGGCGCCAGGAGCTCGATCAGGCGCTCGCGGGCCTGGGCGGCGGCTCTCGCCTCGACGGCGCGCATGCGCTCGGCCCGCACCATCTGGACCGCGGCCTCCGCCAGGTCGCGCACCATCGAGTCGACGTCACGCCCGACGTACCCGACCTCGGTGAACTTGGTCGCTTCCACCTTGACGAACGGCGCGGCCGCGAGCCGGGCCAGCCGCCGGGCGATCTCGGTCTTGCCGACCCCCGTCGGCCCGATCATCAGGATGTTCTTGGGGATGATCTCGTCCCGCAGGTCCGGCGTGATGCGGCTCCGCCGGTAGCGGTTGCGCAGGGCGATCGCCACCGAGCGCTTCGCCGCGGCCTGCCCGACGATATATTTATCGAGCTCCTCGACGATCCGGCGCGGAGTCAGCGCGTCCATCGGCAGGGGCGGATCGCGGCGGGGATCCGGGGTCACGGGCGGAGGACCTCGACGGTGATGCGGTCGTTGGTGAAGACGCAGATCTCCGCGGCGAGGCGCAGCGCCTCGCGGGCGATCTCCTCCGCGGACAGCGTCGAGTGCCTCAGCAGCGCGCGGGCGGCCGCCAGGGCGTAGGGGCCGCCCGACCCGACGGCGGCCACGCCATCGTCAGGCTCCACGATGTCGCCGCTCCCCGACAGCACAAAGATATGCTCCCGGTCCGCAACGACCATGAGGGCTTCCAG
>DATHLI010000422.1:0-3893 GCA_035488355.1 bacterium
CTGGAAGCCCTCATGGTCGTTGCGGACCGGGAGCATATCTTTGTGCTGTCGGGGAGCGGCGACATCGTGGAGCCTGACGATGGCGTGGCCGCCGTCGGGTCGGGCGGCCCCTACGCCCTGGCGGCCGCCCGCGCGCTGCTGCAGCACTCGACGCTGTCCGCGGAGGAGATCGCCCGCGAGGCGCTGCGCCTCGCCGCGGAGATCTGCGTCTTCACCAACGACCGCATCACCGTCGAGGTCCTCCGCCCATGACCCCGGATCCCCACCGCGATCCGCCCCTGCCGATGGACGCGCTGACGCCGCGCCGGATCGTCGAGGAGCTCGATAAGTACATCGTCGGGCAGGCGGCGGCGAAGCGCTCGGTGGCCATCGCCCTGCGCAACCGCTACCGGCGGAGCCGCCTCGGGCCGGACCTGCGGGACGAGATCATCCCCAAGAACATCCTGATGATCGGGCCGACGGGGGTCGGCAAGACCGAGATCGCCCGGCGGCTGGCCCGGCTCGCCGCCGCGCCGTTCGTCAAGGTGGAGGCGACCAAGTTCACCGAGGTCGGATACGTCGGGCGGGACGTCGACTCGATGGTGCGCGACCTCGCGGAGGCCGCGGTCCAGATGGTGCGGGCCGAGCGCATGCGCGCCGTCGAGGCGAGAGCCGCCGCCCAGGCCCGCGAGCGCCTCATCGAGCTCCTGGCGCCGTCCCCCCGGCGGGACGCCACGTTCGCCAATCCGCTGGAGGCGTTGTTCGGCGGCCGGTCCGCCGCCCCGGCGCCGCCGCCGGTCGAGGGGACCCCGGCGGACGTTCTGGAGCGGCGGGCGACCCTGCGGGAGCGGCTGGAGCGGGGTGAGCTCGACCAGGAGATGGTGGAGATCGAAGTGGAGGAGGCCGGGTCCCCGATGATCGAGGTGTTCTCGGGCCACGGGGCGGAGGAGATGGGGATCAACCTCCAGGATCTGTTCGGCACCGTCCTGCCCCGGCGGCGCAAGCGCCGGCGCATGACGGTGCCGGACGCGCTCCGGGTGCTGACGGGCGAAGAGGCGCAGAAGCTGATCGATCCGGACGAAGCGGTCCGCGAGGGCGTCCGCCGGGCGGAAGAGTCCGGCATCATCTTCATTGACGAGCTGGACAAGATCGCCGGGCCGGCCGGGGGGGCCGGGCCGGACGTCTCGCGCGAAGGCGTCCAGCGCGACATCCTCCCGATCCTGGAAGGATCGACGGTGACGACGAAGCACGGGCCGGTGCGGACCGACCACGTCCTCTTCATCGCGGCGGGGGCGTTCCACGTCGCGAAGCCGTCGGACCTGATCCCGGAGCTCCAGGGGCGCCTGCCCATCCGCGTCGAGCTCGAGCCGCTGACCGAAGACGATTTCGTCCGGATTCTCGTCGATCCCGAGAACGCACTCACCAAGCAGTACACCGCGCTGCTCTCGACGGAAGGGGTCCGGGCGGAGTTTACCCCCGACGGCATCCGCGAACTGGCGAGCATCGCCCGTCGGGTCAACGCCGAGACGGAGGACATCGGCGCCCGGCGCCTCCACACCATTCTGGAGCGGGTGACCGAGGAGATCTCATTCGCCGCTCCCGAAACCGCCGCCCACGTGGTGATCGACGCGGCCTACGTGCGCGATCGCCTGAGCGGCATCCTCGCCGACCGCGACCTCAGCCGCTACATCCTCTAGGCCCGCCCCGCATCCCGCGTGTTCCGCGCGAGGTGCATTTGACCGGGGGCCTATGTTATACTACGGCAGGACTTTCAGCACGCCCCATGACGGCGTCGGCGGTGCCCGGGACCTGTGCCTATGGCGAGAGCCGGGACGTCCCCGGGTTCCGGCGCGGGATGAGGGGGGCGGAGGCGAACCGGAAAGGAGAGAGAACGCGAGTGCCGGTAGTGACGATGAAGCAACTGCTCGAGGCGGGGGTCCACTTCGGCCATCAGACCCGGCGGTGGAACCCCAAGATGGCGGCGTTCATCTTTACGCAGCGCAACGGGATTCATATTATCGATCTGCAGAAATCGGTCCCCCTCATCGAGGGGGCCTATAAATTTGTACGTGAAACGGTCGCGGCGGGCGGGTCGGTCCTGTTCGTCGGGACCAAGAAGCAGGCGCAGGACGCGATCCGCGAAGAGTCGACCCGCGCGCACCAGTTCTTCGTGAACCAGCGATGGCTCGGCGGCATGCTCACGAACTTCAACACGATCAAGAGCCGGATCGACCGCCTGCGGGAACTCATCGAAATCCGCGACAACGGGACGCTGGAGATCCTGCCCAAGCGCGAGCAGGCGCACCTCATGGACGAGCTGGCCCGATTGGAAAAATACCTCAGCGGGATCGCCGCGATGAAGTCCCTGCCGGCGGCGATGTTCGTGGTGGATACCCGCAAGGAGCACATCGCGATCGCCGAAGCGCGGAAGCTCCGGATCCCGATCGTCGCGATCATCGACACCAACTGCGATCCGGACGAGGCGGATTACCCCATCCCGGGCAACGACGACGCGATCCGGGCGGTCCGGCTGATCACGAACCGCATCGCCAACGCCGCCCAGGAGGGCTACGAGGAGCGGCGCAAGGCCGAAGTGGTCGAGGAGGAAGCGGCGGCCGCCGCAGACGGCGAGGGGGTCGAGCCGGCGCCCATGGCTCCGCTGCCTGAGGAGGCCGTCGAAGAGCCGGTGGAAGCGGTGGAGGCGGTGGAAGAGGAAGAGGTTCAAGCCTAGATGCGGAGGACAGCAGGGTTGGATATCAGCGCGAATCAAGTCAAGGAACTGCGCGCGCGCACGGGCGCGGGGGTGATGGACTGCCGGAACGCCCTCGAGGAGGCGGGGGGCGATCTCGAGCGGGCCCAGATGCTCCTGCGCGCCAAAGGGCTGGCCGCCGCGGCCCGCCGGAGCGGCCGCGTGGCCAAGGAGGGCCTGGTCACGGCGTACATCCACGGCGAAGGCCGGCTGGGGTCCCTGGTGGAGGTCAACTGCGAGACGGACTTCGTGGCCAGGACCCCGGACTTCAAGTCGCTGGCGCACGACATTGCCTTGCAGGTGACGGCCAGCGACCCCCGGTATGTCGCGCGGGAGGACGTTCCGGCCGACGTGGTCGCGGCCGAGCGGGCCGCCTACGTGGCGAAGGCGCGCACGGAGGGGAAGACGGCGGCGGAGGCCGAGGCCATCGCCGACGAGCAGTTGGAGAAGTTCTACCAGACCGTCTGCCTGTTGAGCCAGCCGTTTATCCGCGACCCGAACCAGACGGTCGGCGACCTCATCAAGGGAGTGATCGCCAGGACCGGCGAGAACATCCAGGTCCGGCGGTTTGCCCGCTTCCGATTAGGGGAATGATGGCCAGACCGGCGCGGCCCGCCTACCGGCGCGTCCTCCTCAAGCTGAGCGGGGAGGCGATGGCGGGCCCGGGCGGGACGGGGGTCGACCCGCAGGTGCTGCACCTGGTGGCGCGCGAGGTCAAGTCCGTCCGAGACGAAGGGGTGGACGTCGCCATCGTCGTGGGCGGGGGCAATATCGTCCGGGGCGTGCAGTTCGCCGAGCGCACCGGCCTCAACCGCGCGACCGCCGACTACATGGGACTGCTCGCCACGGTCATCAACGCCCTGGCGCTCCAGGACGCGATGGAGCGCGAGGGCCTCGAGACGCGGGTGCAAACCGCGGTGGAGATGCGCCAGGTCGCCGAGCCCTACATCCGGCGGCGGGCGGTGCGGCATCTCGAGAAGGGCCGGGTGGTCATCTTCGCCGGCGGCACCGGCAGCCCGTACTTCACGACCGACACGGCCGCGGCGCTGCGGGCGATCGAGATCGAGGCCAGCGCGATCCTGATGGCCAAGAAGGGGGTCGACGGGGTCTACGACAAGGACCCGCGCGGGAGCACGGACGCCGTGCGGTTCGACACGCTCGACTA
>DATHLI010000423.1:0-13435 GCA_035488355.1 bacterium
TCCGGCACCCGCGACTGGTTCCGCGAGCTCAACCGTCTCGGCATGACAGGCGTTGGCGACGTGGCCGGCGGCGGATTGATCTGGCCGGGGGACTACCGCGCCGTCACCGCGCTGCACGATCGCGGCGAGCTCACGCTCCGGATCCACTGGTACATGCAGCCGAACCGTCCGGGCGGCGAGCTGGACGTGATCAAGCGGTTCGTGACGGAGGTCCGTCCCGGGACGGGCGATGCCTGGCTGCGTCCGGTCGGGGTCGGGGAGCAGGTGCTCGCCTCGTCGTACGACGGCGACGCGTTCGGGCCGCTGCCCCCGCAGTTTTCGCAGAAAGCGATCGATGATTGGCGGACGGCCGTCAGGATGATCATCGAGAGCGGGTGGCGCTTCCAGGCGCACGCCACGCGGAACCATTCCGCCGAGCAGCTCCTCCCCGCGATCGAGGAGATCAACCGTGAGATCCCGGTCCAGAACCGGCGGCTCGCCTTCGCGCACATGGAGGACGTCACCCCCGACACGATCCGCCGGATCAAGGCCCTCGGCGGCGGGATCACCATCCAGGATCGGATGGTCTTTTCCGGCGACGAGATCGCCCAGAACTGGCCCCCGGACATCGTGCAGAAAGCCCCGCCGATGAAGGCGATGCTCGCGATGGGGCTGCCCGTGGGCGGCGGGACGGACGCCACGCGGGTGGCGCCCTACAACCCGTTCGTGTCTCTGTGGTGGATCGTCACCGGGCGCACGGTGGCCGGTCATCCGATCCGCGCGCCGCAGGAAAACCTCAGCCGGCTGCAGGCGCTTCGGGTCTACACGCTCGGCAGCGCCTGGTTCAACATGGATGAGGACCAGGTGGGGTCGATCGAACCCGGCAAGGACGCGGACCTCGCCGTCCTCTCGGCCGATTACCTCACGGTGCCGGCCGACCGGATCAAAGATCTCGTGTCCGTCCTGACGATCGTGGGGGGCAGGGCCGTGTACGGCGCCGGGGACTATCAGGCCCTGGCGAGATGACGCCGGATCCCCCTGATTTCGCCTCATCCGCGCGCGCTCACGGCGCGGGCCGGCGGCGGAGATGGGCGACGATCCGGGGCAGGAAGCCGACGAGGAGCGCGAGGGCGGCGGGGATTCCCAAGAAGAGGACATACCACCACCAGGGAGTCCGGATCCGGTAGGGCACGTCTTGCGGCGCCGCGGCGGCAAACGTCCCGGCCGCCTCGGTGCTCGCGACAAGCAGGTGAAGGTTTCCCCCGAACCTGACGGCCGGCAGCACGGTCCATCCCGCGCCGAGGGAGCGCACGATCGATGTCCCTCCGGTGGCGTAGCGGAGCGCCACAGTCAGAGGGCGGCGCAGCCCCACCGGCTTGGCCGACGACGCGTAGGTGACCTCGATCCGGTACGCGTTGCCGTCGAAGCGGAGTCCCTGGGGCGGCCGGCCGATGCTCGCCGGATCCACGGGAGTAATCCTCACCACCGCGGAGACCTCGCCGCGTTCGCCCGGTATGGCGCGGCCGGCGACGTTGACGGTCGCCTGCCCATCGCCCGTCGTGGCGGATGCCGGGATCGAGCCGGTGGCGTCGACCGAGACCGTCCCCATCCCACCCTCCGGCGCCTGGTTGCCGGCGGCAAGGTCTTCCGGAGGCCGTGCCCACCGGTAGGGTGGGGGCGGAGCAACGCCGTCGAAGAGGATGCGGACCGGCACCGCTCCGGAATGGAATCCGGCCGCGGCCACCGCCAGGTACAGCGTCGCGACGCCCACCCCCCACGCGAACACGCGCGGGGGAGGATCGGTCACGGAAAGACGATGGGATGGGTGGCGAACGCCGGCGGCCAGACGACGACGCGCGTCAGGCAGGAGGTCGACGAGCACGGCATCCACTCCCAGATCACGCTCGCCGCCTTGAGGTTCGCTCCCGCATCCGGCGTCCCGGGCGGCGCGAACGCGAGGCCGCTGCCGTTCGGGAGAGCCCCTTCGGGCAGACGGACCGCGCGGGCCGCCTGCGCCACCGCCTCCGCCGAGAACCCGTGCGCGCGGGGAAGGACGTGCTCGAACAGGGCGAGGCCGCCGGCGAAGCCCGCGAGCGCGGGGGCGGTCATCGGTTCGCCGTACCGCCTGCGGTACTCGGCAGTGGCCCAGCGCAGTTCCCGGGCCGCCCCCGGCAGGAGGCGGTCGGGCTGGAGATTGTCGCCATCCGGTTTATCGGAGGCAAAGAGGCCAACGGCCTGCCGGCCGAGCATCTGGCCAAACGCCGGCATGCAGTAGCTCGAGCTCGTGCCGACGCTGGCGACGAGTGGAACGCGGGCACGAACCAGCGACCTGCGCAGCGCCACGCCATCTTCGAGATAGGCGGCAACCATCAGGACGTCCGGCCGCGCGCGCGCGATATTCGCGGCGAGCGCATCGTAGTCCAGGCGCCTCAGGGTGTACGGGAAGGTCGCGGCCATCGGGAGGCGGGACGCCCGGATCTCCGCGATCGCCCCGCCGCCGACAGACCGCCCGTAGACGTCGTCCACATAGGCGACCGCATACCGCAGCGGCTGCGTCCGGCGGAGGCGCGGGGCCAGCTGATCCCGGACAAAGGCCGCGGCCGCGCGCCCCAGCGCCGCGCCGGTTGGGGCTACCCGGTAGACGTGCCCACCGGCCGTCGCCTCCATGCTGAGCTCGCCCACGGCGCCGGTCTCCCAGAAGACCAGACCGAGCCGGGAAGCCGTCTCCGCCGCCGGGCGGGAGATCGTGCTCCCGTAGCTGCCCACGACGACCGTGGTGCCCGCCGATGCCAGGCGTTCGACCGCCCCCGGCGCCGCGTCCCAGGAGTCGGCGTCCTCGAGCCGCAGGCGGATCGGGCGACCGTGCACGCCGCCGCGGCGGTTCGCGTACGCGGCCGCCAGGCTGACCCCGCGGTACTCCTCCGTGCCGCCCGCGCCCTGGCTGCCCCCGATCGGGTACACCGCTCCGATCACGACCGGCGATCCGATCGTCGAGACCCCAAGCCATGCCATGAGCGCCAGTGCAAGGGCGGCAATGATCCTCCGTCGCAACGTCATCACCTCGCTGGTAGAGTCATTTGACCGTGAAGGTCACGGCGCTGATCACTCTCGGGTTGAACGGAAAGTGGTCGGTCGCGACGAACTCAGCCTGAAGGAGATGGAGGCCGGGGGCGACGTCCACGTTCTGTTCGACGCCGTAGGCCATGGACACGACCTTTCCGTCGAGGATGAGGTGGATGTGGCCCTTATCGGGGCTGAGCTGGGTCGAGGTCTGCGGGATGATCTCGCCGCCGGTCAGGCGGATGCGAACGTGCAGCATCCCGGCCGGGACCTCAGCCCCGGGCACGGGCGCGGTGATCGCGACCGTGGCCGTGGATTTGGGCCGCACCTGCGAGGACGGCGCGCCGGGGGGCGCCGTCGCCGTCTGCGCGCCGCACCCGCCGAGGACGAGCGATGCCACCGCGAGGCCGGCCGTCAGTCCCAGCGAGGCCCCCGGCCGCCCGGCCTGAGCTCCCCGCGTCGTGTGATGAGATCGCTGTCGCGCCATCAGCATGGCCCCGTAGGAATGGTTAGAGGCGGACGGAGAGATGCCCTTGCAGCACTTCCCCGCCCGGTGTCGTCACGGCGATATTCAGCAGCCACTCCCCGGGCTCCAACTGCGCATCCCCGATGAAGTGACCGGGTCCGAACCGCCGCACGGGAATGGTGACCGGCGCACCCCCCGGGCGGCTCGCCGTCATCGCGGCGGGCCGCGGGATGGCGATCTCGTGCCCGGCGGCGTCGATGTAGGTCGCGTGCAGCTCGTTGAAGCCGGGCCGGCCCGGGTCGAGGTAGGTGTCGAGCACGCGCCCGCCGGTGAGTTCGATCGAGTAGAGCGTCGGCTGGCCCGGCGCGGCGATGGTGTGGATCCGCTGCGGCTGCGCGCGCACGGAGAGCGCAAGCGGGACCTCGACCGAGTTGATCCCGCGCTCGATGACGACGACGATGGTCCACCTGCCGTCCAATGACAGATTGCTCCCCTGTCCCTCATAGGTCCGGTCGGCCCGCCGCGTCAGCGCGAGCGTGGATGCCCCGACGTCGGGGCGGTCTTGGGCGGCGAACCGAAGGCTCACGCGGCCGGCCTCCAGGGGGCGTCCGGTGTCATAGTCGCGGACGCTCACCGTGAAGCGGTTCGGTCCGGGGAATCCCGGGACGGCCTCGAGCCGCACCCGGACCGTCGTCCCGAAGTCGCTCCCGGTGGCGGCCAGCGACGCGGCCGCGGCGGTTGGCGCGCCCGCGAAATTGGCCGGCGCGGTCTGGGTGAGCACAGAGGCGACCGCCAGCGTCAGGGCGGCGACGGCAAGTTCGGCCGTCCCCACCCGCCGGAGGCCCGCGAGCGTCCGCGCCACGGCGGGGACGCTGCGAAAACGATTGATGCCTCCCAGAAGCGCCAGGACGAGCAAGAGGCCCACCTTGAGCAGCACAAGCCGGCCGTAAGGCGTCGTGGCCAGCCTGTCCCATCCACCGATTTCATCGACCGCCCGGATCGCGCCCGTGGCCGCGACGAGTATGATCAGGACTCCCGCCCCGGTGGAAAACCGGCGGACCGCCGCGGCCTTCTCGGTGTCGGGCGTGGCGCCGAGCGCGGCCAGGAGCGCCGCGAGGCCGCCGAGCCAGGCGCCGACCGACATCACGTGGACCCATTGGACGGCGACGTTTGCCGGCCTCCAGGGCCCCGCGGCGGCCGCGGCGTGGCCTGCGGCGACGTGCGCGAGGACGGCCCCCGCGGCACCAGCGCCGACCACAGTCAGGATGCCCGGGCTGAGCCGCTTTTCCCGACTTCCCGCCGTGGCCAGGGCGGCCGCCACAGCGAGCAGGGGAAGGGCGCGCCATCCGAGGGCCCGGGCCAACGATGTCCCGAGAAACTGGTGGAGGGATGCTCCCGCGTCCGCGCGCTGCGCTTCCGCCAGGCCTATGATGCCGAGGACCGCGGCGAGCCAGGCCGGCCAGAGCAGCCGGAGTCCTCGCGGGGCTCGCTCCGGCGCGCGCGGGAACGCGATCGTCCAGACCCAGGCCGCGCCGAGGAGCACCGACAGGCCCGCGTAGAGCGCCCATCGCGCCGCCGCCCCCAGCACCGACGGCGGCGGGCTCGTGACCTCCGGAACACTAACGTCCGCCGGGGTCGCCCCGACGCCAAACGCGTAAGCCCCGCCGGTTACATGGCCGTCAACGCGTGAGACAGTCCGCCAGGTGACGGTGTAGACGCCCGTGCCCAGCGGACCGAGCGTGACCCCCAATGTTCGGGGCGCGCCGGGGACGACGTGCAGCGGCCCGGTCGCCACCTGCTGGCCCGAGGGCAGAAGGATGCGCACGCTCGAGAGGGTGGGCTCCGGCTCTTCGGTAAAGGTGAGCGTCACCGCCTGCGGAGCCTCCTGGAGCGTTGCCCCGCTCGGTGGGTCGGATCGGCTCAACAGGGCGTGGGCGCCGGCGCGCGATGCAGCCGCCAGCACCCCCAGCGCGACCAACGCGAATAGTGCGGATCGGTTACATTTGCTCCACTCCACGCTTCGATCGGCGTTCATGCGTCCGTGGTCAGGCGTCACCGTCTCGTCCAGCCTACGACCGGTCTAGCGGCGAGAGTTCGCCCGGCTAGTCTACCACACGCCGCGTCACGTTTCCGCGATGCGCGGATCGTGCGGCCGCAGAGCGCAGGGGTCTCACCGTCCGGCAGCGAACGTCGGGCGCAGCCATCGTGCGACAACCGCCGGATCCGGCGCGGGGGAGGTGCTGCGGGTGGAGGGCCATGCTGCGAGGACGCGCCGCGGCCTTTCGGCTGCGGTGATCGCCCTGGCGCTCCTCCTTTCCCTGGCGGTCTGGCTGCCGCCCGCCCGGGGGGTGGCCAAAGACAGCCTGACGATCGGACTGAGCAGTGACGCGTCGTTCATCAACGCGCTCATCGCGAGCGACGGCCAGTCCTATAAAGTGGAATGGTCGGTCTTCGACTGTCTCGTCGCCTACGACGAGGCCCTCGCCATCAGACCTCAACTGGCCGAGAGCTGGGACACGTCCCCGGATGGGCTGAGTTACACGTTCCACCTGCGAAAAGACATCGTCTGGCAGGACGGCCGGCCGTTCACCGCGGACGACGTAGCATTCTGGATGTACTCGATGCTCAACCCCAAGGTGCGGGCGCCGTCCCGGGCGTTCTTTGGAGGGATGGCCGGCTATGCAGAGTTGACCAATCCCGACCATCCCGCCGATCCTGCAGGCCTGCCCCGGAAGCCGGTCGAGGTGCTGAATCCGTCGACCGTGCGGTTGAACCTGGCGTATCCGTACGCCGCCTTCCTGGGCGTCCTCACCTGTCCGCGCGGCGGCATCGTCCCCAAACACGCCCTCGAGGGCAAGGACATGAACACCGCCGAGTTCAACAGCCGCCCGGTGGGTAGCGGTCCATACCGGGTGGTGGAGTGGCGCAAGGGCGAGAGCATCGCCCTGGAGGCGTTCGATCGTTATTACGGCGGCCGCCCCCCGATTCGCCGCTTGATCTTCCGGATCATTCCGGATCCGGTTGTCCGCACCCAGGCCTTGCGCACCGCGGGGATCGACATGCTCGATGATCCGCCGACCGACGAGCTCGACCGGTTCGCGAAAGATCCGAGGTACGCCGTGGCGGGGATCTACACGCCGACCTACCAGTATCTCGGATACCGGCTCGACCGCCCCCCGTTCTCCGACCTGCGGGTCCGTCAGGCATTCTCGCACGCCGTGGATTTCGATGTCATCGTCCGCAAGGTCTTGCGGGGGTATGCGGTGCGCGCCACCGGGCCCCTCCCGCCCACCAGCTGGGCCTACACGCCGAAGGTCCGGCGGTATCCCTACGACCCTGAGAAGGCGAAGCAACTGCTCGCAGAAGCCGGGTACACCCCGGGCCCTGACGGGATCATGCAAAAGGACGGGCGCCCGCTGCGCTTCGCGCTCAAGGGGGACCAGGGGACCCAGCAGATCCGCGACTCCGCGGTCATCATTCAGGACCAGCTCGCGCGGATCGGAGTGGCGGCCGAGATCCGGCTGCTGGACTTCCCCACGTTCGTCCGCCAGTTGTTCGCATCGGATTTTGAAGCCATCCTGGTGGGGTGGACGGGGCACCCCGATCCCGACCCCTTCTCCTACACGATCTGGCACTCCAGCCAGTGGAACGGCCGGAACTTCGCGCACTACAAGAATCCCGAGGTGGACAAGGCCCTGGAGGATGCCCGGCGAACGATGGATCGGGGGGCGCGCCGCGCGGCCTACGTCAAGTTCCAGCGACTGCTCGCGGACGACGCCCCCTACGTTTGGGGCTACTATCCGAAGGAGATGTACGTGTTCCCCAAGGAGTTGCGAGGGGTGGCGCTCATCCCCGCCCAGGCGGCGGTCTATCAGTCGCTGCGCACGGCCGTCTGGCAGCCGTAGGGTTGAGGGGTGAGGGGGTACCTGCTCCGCCGTCTCCTCGGGATGATCCCGATGCTGATCGGGGTGTCCGTCGTGCTGTTCGTCTTGCTGCACATGGCTCCCGGCGGCCCCGAGGCGGCGCTGCTCGGCGGCGACATCTCCAAGGAGACGGCCGCGATGCTCCGCCGCAGCCTCGGCCTCGATCAGCCGCTGCCGGTCCAGTACGCGGAGTGGCTGGGGAGCGCGCTCCGGGGCAACCTCGGGGTGTCCTATCTCCAGGGGGAGCCGGTCTCGCGGGTTATCGGCGCCCATCTCGGCGCAACGGCCCAGCTTGCGGCCGGCGCGCTGACGCTCGCCGTTCTGGTGGCGGTCCCCCTCGGGGTGGTCTCCGCGGTCCGCGCGAACACCTGGATCGACCGGTCGGCGACGGGCGTTGCCCTCGCCGGTGTCTCCTTCCCCAGTTTCTGGTTGGGGATTCTCCTGATCCTCCTGTTCGCGAGCACCCTGCGCTGGCTCCCTGCCTCGGGGATGACGAGCACCGGTCTCGAGGGGGACCCGGTCGATCGGTTTCGCCACGCGATCCTGCCGACGGTTACGCTGGGCGCGACGCAGATGGCCGCATTTCTGCGCTTTACCCGCTCGAGCCTGCTCGAGGCGATCCACCAGCCGTTCGTGGCCGTGGCGCGGGCGAAGGGCCTGCGGGAGCGCAGCGTCCTGGCGCGCCACGCGTTTCGAAACGCGCTCATCCCGTTGATCACGCTGCTCGGGCTGTCGCTCCGGTTCCTGGTGGGCGGAGCCGTCCTGACGGAGACGGTCTTCGCCTGGCCCGGGATCGGGCGGCTGGCGGTGGACGCGGTCACCGGCCGGGACTACCCACTCCTGCTCGGCCTGAACTTCCTCGTCGCGCTCGCCGTGATCCTGGGGAACGTCATGACCGATCTCCTCTACTCGCTGGCGGACCCGCGCCTCGTATGGCAGTGAGCGCCGAGGCGTTGCGCCAGATCGCCGGACGGGCCCCCGGGCGCAGGAGCGCGTGGGCGGCGGTCGCCGCCGAGTTTGCCACCAACCGCCTCGCGGTCGCCAGCGCAGTCATCTTCGCCGGCATCCTGGTCACGGGACTCGCCGCTCCGAGGCTGGCGCCGTATCCCGCGGCGCGGCAAGACCTCGATCAACGGCTGGCGGCGCCGAGCCGCCTGCACGTCCTTGGGACCGACGGGTTCGGGCGGGACGTGTGCAGCCGGATCATGGTCGGCGCGCGCGCATCGCTCGCCACCGGCCTCTTGGCCACCGGGGTCGCGCTGCTGATCGGCACACTGGTCGGGATCTTCGGAGGCTTCTACCTCGGCGCGGCCGATCTGTGGCTGACCCGCCTGACGGAGCTGGCGCTGGGCATCCCGCCGCTGTTCCTGGTGCTCCTGATCATCGCCCTGTTCGGGCCGAGCCTGCGCAACACCATCCTCGTGATCGGGCTCGTGTACTGGCCGCCGACGGCCCGCATCATTCGGGGGGAGGCGCTGCGGATCCGCCAGTTGCAGTTCATCGAGGCGGCGCACGCCGTCGGCGCCTCCTGGGGGCGCCTGTTGGGATCCCATGTGCTGCCGAATCTCCTTCCCACGCTGATCGTGCAGGCGACGCTGTTCATGGCCGACGCCATCCTCATCGAATCGGGGCTGAGTTATCTCGGCGTGGGGATCCAGCCTCCGGCACCCAGCTGGGGCAACATGCTGGTCGACGGGAGGCGGTATGTGGACACGGCGTGGTGGATCGCGACCTTTCCCGGCACGGCGATCTTCCTGACGGTCCTCAGCATCAACCTTGTCGGAGACGGCCTCAGGGACGCGCTGGATCCGAGGCGGCGATGAGAGTTCGGGTCGGGGACGTCGACCTCCACTACGAGGCGCTGGGAACGGGGCCGCCCTGCGTGCTCGTCCACGGCGGCCCGGGGATGAGCCACCCCGCGATGCTGACGCCGTTTGCCTCTCTGGCCGATCGCGTGCGGTTGATCGCCTATGATCATCGGGGGCACGGGGAGTCCTCCCGCGCCGCCGCGGAGACCTACACCCAGCGCCGGCTGGCCGAAGACCTCCATGGGCTCTGCCGGGCGCTGGAGCTGGACCGGCCGGCGATCCTGGGGACCTCCGCCGGGGGGTTTGTCTCGCTCCTCTACGCCGCCCGGTACCCCGCGGAGCCGCGGGCCCTCGTGCTGGTCGGAACCGCGGCCAGCGCGCAATTCATGGCGCGCGCCGCGGCCAACATGCAGCGGCTCGGCACGGCCGCGATGCAGGAGGCCTACCGGTCGTTGTGGGACGGTTCCATCGTCGACCCGGAGGCCTTCCGCCGAGCCTTCGAAACGATTCTGCCATTGTACTACCATGACCGGAGCCGGTGCCCCGCGAGCCTGGCGGGACGGCGGTTCGACCCCGACACGCGCCGAGCGCTGACCCGGGACTACGCGACCTACGATGTCCGGCCGGCGCTGCGGGGGATCCGGGTGCCCACCTTTGTCGCGGTGGGGCGCCACGACTGGATCTGTCCGGTCGAGGAGTCTGTGGAGATCGCCAGCCTGATCCCGGGCGCCGAACTGCACATCTTCGAGCACAGCGGCCACTCCCCGCAGTTCGAGGAGCCCGCGGCGTTTCTCGCCGCGCTTGGAACGTTCATGGATCGCGTGCTCCCCCCCAACCCGGCTCCCGGCCCCCCCGCGTCCGCCTGAGCCATGGACGCCGCGGACGTCATTGTCATCGGGGGCGGCAACGCGGGGCTGTGCGCGGCGCTCGCCGCCGCCGAACGCAAGGCCCGAGTGCTCTTGTTGGAGCGGGCGCCCACCGAGGCGCGCGGGGGCAACTCGGCCGTCACCGCCGGCGCGTTTCGCTTTCCCTACCGGGGCCTCGAGGACATCGCCCAGATCGTGAAGGATCCGTTGCTGGAACAGCCCGACAAGATCGAGATCGGACGGTACTCGGAAGAGGACTTTTCCACCGATCTCCGGCGGGTGACGCAGGGTGAAGCGGATCCCGCCCTGGGGCGAACTCTGGTGTCCCAGGCGTTCCCCACGATGCAGTGGCTGCGCGGCCGGGGGGTCGAGTTCGTCCTGGCGTACGACCGGCAGTCCTTCCTGGTCAACGGCAGGCACCGGTTTTGGGGCGGGTTGATCATCAAG
This sequence comes from bacterium, assembly GCA_035488355.1. Taxonomy (GTDB): domain Bacteria; phylum Sysuimicrobiota; class Sysuimicrobiia; order Sysuimicrobiales; family Segetimicrobiaceae; genus Segetimicrobium. The sequence continues at coordinate 10,550 of DATHLI010000423.1, forward strand.
ACCCAGGGGGAAGGTCCGGGGCTGGTCGGCGCGCTGTATCGGGCGGCGCAGGCGGCGCGAGTGAACGTCCAGTATGGAGCGCGGGCCACGGGTCTGGCGTGGGACCCTGCCGCCGGAGCGTGGCGGGTGAGCGCCACCGTCGGCGGCCGCACCCAGGAATCCCATGCGCGGGCCGTGGTGCTGGCGTGCGGCGGGTTCGAGGCGAACCCCGAGATGCGAGCCGCGCATCTCGGGCCCCGGTGGAAGACCGCGAAGGTGCGGGGCACTCCGTACAACACCGGAGATGGGATCCGGATGGGCCTGGGGGTCGGCGCCAGGCCCTTCGGGCAGTGGAGCGGGTGTCATGCCGTCGCCTGGGACCTCAACGCCCCGGCGGCCAACGAGCGGCGGTTGGTGCAGCACTTCGAACGGGACTCGTACCCGCTGGGGATCTACGTCAACATCCGTGGCGAGCGGTTCGTCGACGAGGGCGAGGATTTTCGGAACTACACGTACGCGCGCTACGGGCAGGAGATCATGCGCCAGCCCCTCCAGGTGGCCTTCCAGCTGTTCGATCAACAGGCCGTCCACCTCTTGAAAAAGCCCTACACGCTGCCCGGCACGACGCGCGTCGAGGGCGAGACGCTGGAAGCGCTGGCCAGGACCGCACGCATCGAGGTCGCGACCCTCAAGCGCACAATCGCCGCGTACAACGCCGCCGTGAACGGAGAGGAGTTCAACCCCGCCGTCAAGGATGGAAAGGCGGCATTGGGGATCACGCCCCCCAAATCAAACTGGGCGCAGCGGCTGGACTCCCCGCCGTACCTGTGTTTTCCTGTGACGTGCGGGATCACGTTCACCTTCGGCGGCCTCAGGATCGGCCCCGACGCGGCGCTGATCAACGCCGATGACCGGAAGCTGGCGGGGCTCTTCGCCTGTGGCGAGCTGGCCGCCGGGCTCTTCTACCACAACTATCCCGGCGGCTCCGGGCTGATGGCCGGGGCCGTCTTTGGCCGGCTGGCCGGGATGGGGGCTGCCGCGTACGCGGGATACGCCGGCTGAGAAAGCCAAAGGTATGGGAGGCTTCGGATGGATTGGAGCGCAGTGATGGCTGAAACGCTCAAGGCCAACGGGTACGACATGGTGGCGTACGTGCCCGACGAGGTCGCCGACCGGCTCCTGGAGCTGCTGCGTCAGGAAGACTCGATCACCATGGTCTCCGCGACCCGGGAGGAAGAGGCGGTGGCCGTCCTGTGCGGCGCGTACCTCGGGGGGAAGCGGGGGGCGCTGGTGATGCAGGGGAGCGGCCTGGGCAACTCGATCAACGCGATCTGCGGCCTGGCGATCGGCATTCAGATTCCGTTCCTCATCATCATCAGCGAGCGGGGACGCCTCGGCGAGCTCAACCCCGTCCAGACGCCGATGGGCCGTGCCGCCCCCCGGATCCTCGAGGCGCTGGGGATTCAGGCGTTCCGGATCGACAAGGCCGAGGATGTCGCCGCCACGGTGGAAGGAGCGACCAAGCTCGCCTTCGCCAGTTTGCTTCCCGTCGCGCTCATCCTCTCGACGGCGCTCAGCGGGGGGAAGACATGGCGATGAACCGCCTCGAGGCGTTCCGCAGACTGCTCCGGCTGCTTGACCGGGAGCCCGTCATCGCAAACTTAGGGAAGAACTGCTACGACCTGTTCGTCGCGGGCCATCGCCCGGAGAACCTGTATACGTGGGGCGCGATGGGGTCGGTGTCCTCGATCGGCCTGGGGCTGGCGCTCGCGCGGCCGGACCTGCGCGTCGTGGTGCTCGACGGCGACGGCTCGCTGCTCATGAACCTGGGCTCCCTCGCCACCATCGCGTCGCTCCGCCCTCCCAACCTGGTGCACATCGTCTGCGACACTGGGACGTACGAGACGACCGGCGGGCAGGCCACCCACACCGCGGGCGCGGCCGACCTCGCGGCCATCGGCAGAGGGGCGGGGCTCTCGCACGTCGAGAGCGTCGCGGACCTCGGCCAGTTCGAGCGGGCGGCGCGGCAGAGCCTCGTGGAGCCGGGGCCGTGGTTCATCGTCGCAAAGATGGAAGGGACTGCCACGACCGCCAAGGTCCCCCGGCGCCCCATCTACGACAAGTACCGGTTCATGGAGGCGATTGGATCCCTGTAGGATCCGCGCGCGAGACGCTTACGGGGCGGGGGCTAAAGCGGTGTCGAACCCGTCCACCTGAAGGCTTTTCATGAGGCGCTCCGCCGACGTCCGGTCAACCACCGGGCCTACCCAAACGAGCAGGTAGGGGCCTCTGTTGATGATCACCGCGGGATAGTGGCTGGCGTGGAGTTTCTGGACGAGATCATCTGCGTTCGCGCGAATCCTGAATGCTCCGGCTTGGACGTGGAACATAGAAGAGCTTCCTGGGATGGCCTGCGATGCCGCGGGCGCCTGAGGTTTGGAAGGCGCCGGTTGGAGTTTCGGGACGACAGGCGATGTCACGGTCTGCGGGGCTGACGGCGACCCCGAGTCGGACGGTGCGGCTGTGCCGGACGGCGCCGCTGAGCCGGTCGACGCTGCGGAACTGGGCGAGACTGCCGACCCGGACGGGGCCGCCGTGTCAGATCCTGCTGACGCGTCGGATGACGCCGCTGTGCCGGGCGTGGCCGCTGTTGTGGACGAGTCTGAGCCGGATGGCGCCGCCGTTCCTGGCGGCATGGAGACGCCGGAGGTTTCTCGCACCGGGGGGTGCCCGCTCAAGTACAACGCAGCGAGCGTGACCAGGCCTACCGTCAAGAGCCCAGGGATCGCTGTTGTCAGTCGATTCAACGGCAACCGGGGTCCCCTCTCGTTGCCCCCCAAGACTAGTTTACCCCGTCCGGCGGGATTCCCTCCTCGCCGTTGGCTCGATCCTCCTGTCTGGCGCCAC
>DATHLI010000424.1:0-8043 GCA_035488355.1 bacterium
GCCCGCTCCCGCAGCCGGCGCGCCGCGGCCTCGGGGATCAGCCCCGCCTTCGCCTGTCCCTCGGCGGCGAGCAGCTCGATCTCCAGCCAGGTGGCGAACTTCGTCTCGGGGCTCCACAGCGCCGCCATCTCCGGCGAGGTGTACCGCGGGATCACGCCCACCCCTCCTGGCAGTAGATCATGTGCTCGCGCTCCGGCCCCACGCCGACGAGCGCGAGCGGCACGCCGACGATCTCCTCGATGCGCCGGAGGAACGCCCGCGCCTCGACGGGCAGGTCGGTGAGATGCCGCGCGCCCGTGGTGGGGCAGCGCCACCCGGGGAGATCCTCGTACACCGGCTCGACCCGCGCCATCGCCGCGGTATGCGGGACGGTCTGGAGCGTCCGGCCGTCCAGCCGGTAGGCGACCGCGAGCCGGATCGTCTCAAAGGTGTCGAACACGTCGACCTTCATCACCGCCAGGTGCGTGAATCCCGCCACCTCCGCGGCAAAGCGCGCGGCCACGCCGTCGAACCAGCCGCAGCGGCGCGGCCGGCGGGTCGTGGCGCCGAACTCCTGGCCAATGGTGCGCATCCGGTCGCCGATCGCGTCCCCGAGTTCGGTCGGCATCGGACCCGAGCCGACCGCGGTCGTGTATGCCTTCGCGACGCCGAGCACCCGCGTGATCTTGTACGGGGGAATGCCGGCCCCGGCGCTGGCGCCCCCCGGCAGGGTCGTCGATGAGGTGACGAACGGGTACAACCCCCAGTCGAGGTCGCGCATGACGCCCAGCTGACCTTCCAGCAGCACCGCCCGGTCCGCCCTCAGCGCCTCCTGAACGAGCGGATGCGTGTCGGCGATGTAGGGATGCAGCCGGCCGGCCCACCGCTGGCAGGCCGTGAGCAGCATCTTGACCTCCACCGGTTCGTGCCGGTAGACGCCGCGCATCACGGCGCTCTTTCGGTCCGCGATGTAGCGTAACTGCTCTGCGAGATGCTTTTCCTCGAAGAGATCTCCTGCGCGGACGCCGATCCGCCCGACCTTGTCGCTGTAGACCGGCCAGATGCCCTGCTTGGTCGTCCCGTGCGGGCTCCCGCCGCGCGCCAGTTCCTCGAGCTCGTCGGTGAGGATATGGTGCGCAAAGATCAGATGGGCGCGGTCGGAAACCCACAGACGGCCGACGGTCGGCATCCCCACGCGCTCGACCTCGGCAATCTCGGCCAGCAGGACCTCGGGGTTGACGGCGACGCCCGGGCCGATCACGCACTGGGCGGCCGGATGAAAGATGCCCGACGGCAGCAGGTGGAGCCGGAAGGTGCCGTGCTGGTTTTGGATCGTGTGGCCGGCGTTGTTTCCGCCGTTGTAGCGGATCACGAGGTCGGCATGGCGGGCCAGCGTGTCGACGACCTTGCCCTTCCCCTCATCGCCCCACTGCGCTCCGACCACCGCGGTCACAGGCATTACCGCGCCCTCCCGCTCTGGTGCGGGGGTACCATCCCGGGCTCCGGCCTGCCGGCGAGGCGGGAGGCCTTCTCCTCCACCTCATCGGCGAGGCGCGCCTTATAGGCGCGATAGCGCTCCCGCAGGGCGGGGTCGGCCGTGCCCAGGACCTGCACCGCGAGGAGCGCGGCGTTCCGCGCGCCCCCGATGCCCACGGTCGCCACCGGCACCCCGCCGGGCATCTGGGCGGTCGAGAGCAGGGCGTCGAGCCCCCCGAGGGTCGAGCCGGCCAGCGGGACGCCGATGACCGGCAGCACGGTCCGCGCCGCGAGCACGCCCGCGAGGTGGGCCGCGGCGCCCGCCCCGGCGATAAAGACCCGAATCCCCCGCGCCTCCGCCTCGCTCACGTACTTCTCGACCCGGGCCGGCGAACGGTGGGCGGAGGCGATCGTCATCTCGTAGGCGACCCCAAACTCCTGGAGCACCCGGCCCGCCTCATCCATCGTGGCGAGGTCGCTGTCGCTCCCCATCACGATCCCGACCAGGGGACGGCCGCCCGCCGGACCCGTCATCGCATCTGCCTCCTCACGCGCTGACCTGTGTCCCACTCTTCGCGTCGATCAGCGTCGGCCCCGAGCCCGCGGGCGAACGCCCGTCCGCGGGCGGGCGGATCCCGCCGCGTCCCGCGGCGCGGGCGCCGATGTCGCGCCGGTAGATTTTCCCCTCATACCGCACCGCCTCGACGGCGCGGTACGCGCGGGTCCTCGCCTCATTGAGAGTGTCCCCGATTCCGACGACGGTGAGCACCCGTCCGCCCGAGGAGACCACCCGTCCGTCCCGCACGGATGTTCCGGCGTGAAAGACCCGGACCCCCTCGACGGCGGCGGCAGCGGGGAGGCCCGTGATGGGATCACCGGTCCTGGGAGAGTCGGGGTACCCGTCCGCGGCAAGCACGACGCCCACGGCGCTCTCGGGACGCCAGCGCGGCGTCCACCGTTCGAGCGATCCGCTGAGCACGGCCTCCGCGGCCTCAACGAGCCCGCTCTCGAGCAGTGGAAGCAAGACCTGGGCTTCGGGATCTCCCAGGCGAACATTGAACTCCAGCACCTGCGGCCCATCGGCGGTCAGCATCAATCCCGCGAACAACACGCCCCGATAGGGACGGCCTTCCTGGGCCATCGCCCAGACCGCCGGCTCGAGCACTTCGTCGGTGATCCGGTCGAGGACCGCCGGAGAGGCGGCAGGCACGGGCGCATACGCGCCCATCCCACCCGTGTTGGGGCCGCGGTCGAGATCTCCCAGCCGCTTGTGATCCTGGGCCGGGAGCAGCGGGCAGACCGCGGTCCCGTCGCACAGCGCGAACACGCTGACCTCTTCGCCCGACAGCATCTCCTCGACGATGACCCGGGCCCCGGCGTCGCCGAACCGCCGCGCCACCATCGCCGCCTCCACCGCGGCGATCGCTTCCGCTGCGGTCGCGGCCACCGTCACGCCCTTCCCGCCGGCGAGCCCGTCAACCTTGATCACGCACGGGCGGGCCCGCCCCCTGATGTCCTCGATCGCGCGGGCGGGATCGTCGAAGATCGCGAAAGGAGCGGTGGGGATCCCGTAGCGGCGGCAGAGCGTCTTCATGAACGCCTTGCTGGACTCCAGCCGGGCGGCGGCCTGGGTGGGTCCGAAGGCGCGCAACCCGCGGCGCTCGAACAGGTCGACCACGCCCGCGGCCAGGGGGGCCTCGGGCCCGACGAACGTCAGGTCGATCCCGTATTGCTCAGCGCAGGCGGCGAGCGCTCCAATATCGTTGGAGGACAGCGGCAGGCATGGCGCGATTTCACCCATCCCTGGGTTGCCCGGAGCGCAGAAGAGCGACAGCGAGCCCTCCTGCCGGAGTTTCCAGGCCATCGCGTGCTCTCGCCCGCCCGAGCCGATAACGAGGACCTTCATGGCCGCTCCACGTCGTGGTGGGGTGGCGATTGTTCGGTTTTTCGTCTGCTATTAGATCGAAAGGGACGATGAAGTACGATTCCACTATAGCATATGCGGAGGAATCTGGAAAGATGTCGATAAATGTTCGTGTTTTCGTGAACCGGTGGCCGCCAGCGCGCCGGGAATCTGCTAGGAAACCTCCAGAAAAACGGCGAACTTTGCAGATAGGGAGAACGGAGGTGTCGTGGCACGCGCCGTCATTACGGGGATTGGTGCGATCACGCCGGTAGGACTGTCGGCCCGCGAAAGCTGGGCCAGCCTGCTCGGTGGGCGGAGCGGCGTCCGGCCCCTCAGCCGGTTTGACGCCTCTCCGTATCCTGTCCGCATCGCCGCGGAGGTCAGGGGTTTCGACCCCCTTGCGGTGATCAGCCGCAAGCGCGTGCGGCGGACCGCCAGGTTCGCTCAACTCGCGATCGCGGCCACCCAGGAAGCCGTCACGGATGCGCGGCTGCCCCCGCTCCCGCAGATCACCGATCGAGTTGGAATCTCCATCGCCACGGCGCTCGGCGGGATCGACGTCGTCGACTCCGAGGCGCCGCGCTCCGATGGCAAAGCGCCGGTGCGCGTCACCCCGTTTCTCCTGCCCATGCTGATCTCCAACATGGCCGCCTCCGCCGTCAGCATCCACTTCGGCCTTCACGGGCCGTCCAATACCTCCGTGGGCGCCTGCGCCAGCGGCACGATCGCCCTGGCCGAGGCCCGGCGGTGGATTCGCGCGGGAGAGGCGGACTACGTGCTGGCGGGGGGGACCGAAGCCGGGATCACCCCGACCGTCTGGGCGGCGCTGTGCGCCCTCGGCGCCCTCAGCACGCGGAACGACGCGCCGGAGCGGGCGAGCCGCCCGTTCGACCTCAACCGGGACGGCTTCGTGTACGGCGAAGGCGCGGTCGTCTTCGTGGTGGAGCGCGAGGACCTCGCGCGCGCCCGCGAGGCCCACATCTATGCCGAGCTGGCCGGCGCGGGGATGACGAGCGACGCATATCATGAAACAGCCCCCCAGCCGGAGGGCGACGCGGCGGCCCGGGCGATGCGCCTTGCGCTGGCCGATGCGGGGGCACGGGCCGAGGACGTGGACCTCGTCGTGGCCCACGGGACGGGGACCCCGCTGAACGATGCCGCGGAGACCCGCGCCATCAAACTGGCGCTCGGGTCCCGGGCCTCCAAGATCCCGGTCTCGGCGCCAAAGAGCATGGTCGGCCACATGATCGGGGCGGCGGGAGCCCTCGATGCGCTCGTCGGGGTGCTGGCGATCCGGGACGGGCGGATTCCTCCGACGGTGAACCTCGAAACCCCGGACCCGGTCTGCGACCTCGACTACGTCCCCCGCCAAGCCCGCGCCGCCCGGGTGCGCCTGGCCCTCGCGAACGCGTTTGGGTTCGGGGGACAGAACTGTGTCGTGGCCGTCCGGACGGCGCCGGGACGGTAGGCCACCCCGCACTCCACGTCATTCTTCTCGGAGGCAGCCGCGGTGTTCGAAGGAGCGTTCACGGACAGGATCGCGCTCGTGACCGGGGCGTCGCGCGGGATCGGACGGGCCACCGCCCTCACGTTCGCGCGCGGCGGGGCCGACGTCGTGGTGCACTACCACCGCAGCCAGGCCATGGCCGAGGAAGTCGCCGCGACCGTGCGGGGGCTCGGCCGGCGCGCGGTGGTGGTGGGGGCGAATCTCGAGGCCCCCGAAGAGATCGCCCGCCTCTTCGATGAGGTCGGCGCCCGGTTCGGGGCGCTGGATATCTTTGTCGCGAATCACGCGGCCACCGCGTTCAAGCCGACCCTGGAGGTCAAACCGCATCACCTCCAGCGGACCTTTGACCTGATCGTGCGGTCGCTGGTCCTGTGCGTCCAGCGGGCGGTGCCGCTGATGAAGGGCCGGGAGGGAGCGATCGTCACCATCGGCGGGCAGGGCACCGTGGAGTGCCTGCCCAATTATGCTCTGCTCGCCGCCGCCAAGGGAGCGATGGAGACGTGGACGCGGTATCTCGCCTACGAGCTTGCGCGGGACGGCATCACCGCCAACTGCGTCAGCCCCGGGGTGATCTTGACCGACTCGTCGCGCTTCTACGGCGGCGACCGGTTCGCCGAGTTTGACCGGCTGGTTTCCGACTACACGCCGCGGGGCCGGATGGGGACCCCAGAAGACGTCGCCGCGGTCGTGGCGTTCCTCTGCACGCCGGCCGCCCGGTATGTGATGGGGCAGACGATCGTGGTGGACGGCGGGCTCGGACTCGTCACCGCGCCCTTCGAAGCGTTCCGCATGAGAGGGGAGGGTCGGGCATGAACAAGGTCGTCACCTGCGAAGAGGTCGTCGCGCAGATCGAGGATGGGGCAACGGTGGCCATCGGCGGCTCGTCGCTGTCGCGGAAGCCCATGGCCCTCGTGCGCGCCCTCGCCCGCAGCGACCGCAAGAACCTCCGGCTGATCGTGAACGTCGGGGGCCCGGAGGTGGACCTCCTCATCGGCACGGGACGGGTCGCCGAGGTCATCTACGCGTTCGTCGGGTTCGAGGTGATGGGACTGGCGCCCCACTTCCGGCGCGCCCGGCAGGATGGGTCGGTAAAGTTTCAGGAGTGGACCGAGTACACGGTGATGGCCGGGCTGGACGCGGCGATCAAACGCGTGCCGTTCCTCCCGACCCACGCCGGGCTGGGCACCGATGTGATGCGGGTCAATCCCGCGTTCCGCACGATCCAGGATCCGTTCGAAGGGAAGACGCTCCTGGCCGTGCCCGCCCTCCGGCCGGACGTGGCGCTGATCCACGTCAACCTGGCGGATGCCCAGGGCAACGGCGTCATCCTGGGAGACGGCCACATGGACGCGCTCTGCGCCAAGGCGGCGCGCAGAACGTACCTTTCGGCCGAGCAGATCCTGCTCCCCGAGCGGCTGCAGACCTACGGGCACGACGTCCGGATCCTGCGCCCGCTCGTCACCGGGGTCGTCGAGGCCCCGTGGGGCGCGCATTTCACGGGGTGCGCTCCCGACTACCGGGCGGACCTCACGCACGTCCAGGAGTACCTGAGCGCCGCCCGCGACGGCCCGGCCTGGCACGAGTACCTCGAGCGCTACGTGTTCGCGAGCGATCAGGACTACCTGCGGGCGCTCGGCAGCGAGCGGACGCTGGGGGAGCGGCTGAGAGTGTAGCCGTCAGGAGGGAATCATGCCGGAGTACAGCATCGACGAGTTGATCATCGCCTGCATGGCGCGGGAGCTCCGAGGCGAGGTCATCGTTACGTCCGTGACCACGCTCGGCGCGCTGGCCGCGCACCTGGCGAAGAACACGCACGCGCCCGACCTGGCCGTCCTCTCCACTCCGGAGTCCGGGATGGACGCGATCCCCATGCCCACCCTCTCTCTCGGACAGTTCCTCACCGACAACCAGCGGGCGATCCCGCTGACGATGGAAGACATCTTCGATGCGATCTTCACCGACCGATTCCGCATCTGGATCAATCCCGCCCAGATCGATCAGGCGGGCAACGTGAACATCTCGGTCATCGGCCCGTGGGAGCGCCCCAAGGTCGCCCTGGTGGGCTCGCGCGGGATTCCCGAGGACACGAGCCATCTCTCGCAGGGTCTCTACTACCTCACGTCGCACTCGCCGCGGACGGTGGTGTCCAGGGTCGACTTCATCAGCGGCGTGGGGTACACGCCCGAGCGCGAGAAGTGGCTCGGCGCCCACGGCGCGCCCACGTGCCTCGTCACCGACCTCGGGGTGTTCGGGTGGAATCCCCAGAGCGGCAAAATGGTGCCCCGCAGCCTCCACCCGGGGGTCACGGCGGATCAGGTGAAAGAGCGCACCGGCTTCCCGATCGAGGTGCCCCCCCGGCTGCCGGTGACGGCGCCGCCGGGCGACGAGGAGATCGCGATCATCCACGCCGCCGATCCCCTCGAGGTGCGCAAGCTGGAGTTTTCGTCGGGGAAGGACGCCGCGGAAAAGTTTGCGGCGATCTACGAGCGGGAGCGGCAGACCCTCCACGCCGCCTGGCCGCGGCGCCGGCATTGATGCCCTGATGGCCGGGGGCCCGCTGGCCGGCCGCCGGGCCGTGATCACCGGAGGCGGCCGCGGCATCGGCCGCGCGGTCGCGCATCAACTCGCCGGGATGGGCGCCGATGTCGCGGTGATCGCGCGGACGCGCGAGCAGGTTGATCGCGTGGCGCGGGAGGTCGGCGCGCGCGGCGTCCGAGGACTTGGCGTGTCAGCGGATCTCAGCACGTCCGCCGCCTGCCGGAGCGGAATGCACGCCGCCCGCGAGGGGCTCGGCGGCATCGACATTTTGGTGAACAACGCGGGGTGGACGCTCACCACCCCTTTCCTCGAGGAGTCCGAGGACTACTGGCGGCGGGTGATCGACATCAATCTCTGGGGGACCATCTTTTGCACCCGCGCGGCGCTCGAATGGATGGTGGAGCACGGCGGCGGGGTGATCGTCAATGTCGCCAGCGACGCCGGGCGCGTCGGCACAGGGGGCGAGGCGGTCTACTCGGCGGCCAAGGGCGGCGTCATCGCGCTCACCCGATCGCTCGCGCGCGAACTGGCGTCCCGGCACGTCCGGATCAACTGCGTCTGCCCCGGCCCCACCGAGACCGAGGTCCTGGCGGAGAACCGGGCCGATCCGGCCCACGCGTCCCGGATCGAGCGGATG
>DATHLI010000425.1:0-3905 GCA_035488355.1 bacterium
CTGTTGTTGACAAGTGAAATGTCCGCTTGGTTTTGACACGTGATCTGTCCGGTCAGGCTGGGGTATACACGGGGAGGCGCGGGCCGCGACGGCGGCGGGGTTGAGGGCGATTTCGGGGGATACCCCGATATGGGCGCGACCGAGAACGTCGATTGTAGGGGCGCTGGGACGCTGCCCGTGGAGGGGGCTCTCGCTGAAGGGCGGGCAATGGCCGCCCCTGGGCATCGTATTGCCCGAAACAGCGGGTGCCGTGCCAGAGCGTGTGCTGGCCGTCGAGATGGCGGCGCACGGTGAGGCGCAGCCCCACGCAGGAGCGCCGGCCAGGCTGCTTGGCGAGTTGGAGGACGACGCCCTCGAGCGTGACGGTGTTATCGTGCCCGACGGTGCGCGTCTCTTCGTGGCAGAGGATGGGGTCGAGGTCGACGGCGCCGAGCGGGACGAAGGCCGAGGTGGGATCGGCCGGCGGGTGGGTGAACTCTTCGTCGTAGGTGGCGATGAAGTGTTCGCGCAGATAGACGTTGGCGGCCTCGGTGGTGGTGAGGGCATACAGCTGCAGCTCGTTGACGACGCGGCCCTGCAGGGTGCGGTTGAGGCGCTCGCCGCGGCCGCGGGCCTGGGGCGAGTAGGCCGGGATGTGCTCGATGCCGAGCTGCGCGAGGGCGCGGCCGACCTGGGTGAGGTGCTGGAGATCGACGCGGCCGCCGGCGGTGGGGGTGTGAAACGCCCAGCCGGCGCGATCGGTGTAGAGGGCCATGGGCAACCCGTGGGTCTGGATCACCGTGCGCAGGGCGGTCATGACCGCCTCGGCCGTCTCGGTGGGCCAGAGCTGCGCATAGAGCAGGCGCTTGGTCGCATCGTCGATGATCGTGATCATGTTCTGGCGCTCGGTCGGGCAGAGCGCGAGCCAGGCATGGGGGCTGCCATCGAGGTGCAGCAGTTCACCAAAGCAGGCCCGCGGCTCGCGCCGGCGGCGATGGCACCCGCGGGCGCGCCCTTTGCGGACCAGGCCCGCCTCCTGCAGGGCAAGCTTAACGAAGCTGTACGACAGCCGCAGCGCGTGGTCGCGGCGGGCGAAGCGGTAGAAGTGGCGGACGTTCCAGCCCCGGTAGCGCTCGCGGTAGAGGCGCAGGGCGTGCTGGACCTCGACGATGGGCGCCTTGCGCGGCGAGGGCAACTGGCGGCGATCATACAGCCCGAGGACCCCGTCGGCCTGATAGCGCGCCCGCCAGCGTCGCAGGCTGCGGGGGTCGATTCCCAAAATATCGGCGGCCTGCAACCACGTCAGCGTCCCCGCCAAGGCTCGGCAAATGACCTCCTGTCGTTTCATGGCCCGCTCCACGGCGGCCTCGGGATAGAGCATGAGCGCCCTCCTTGTTGCTCATGGCTCTATCCCAGCGCGCCTGCAAAGCGGACATTTCATTTGCTCTCGGGAGCGGACAGATCATGTGCTCCCTACACCGCGCCATGGGCCCGCTTGCGGGCGGGCCGACCTGGCGCTATCGTCAGCGGCACCCTCGGCAGCGCGGCAGCCAGAGAGGAGAGGACAATGTCCGGCCCGACTCCGGGAAGTCTCGATGGCGGCAGCCTGAAGGCCCTGGTCGATGTGGATCGCGGCGTCGTCAGCCGCGAGATCTTCGTGAGCGAGGCGATCTACCGCCAGGAGCTGGAGCGCGTGTTCGCACGCGCCTGGCTTTTCCTCGGCCACGAGAGCCAGATCCCGCGCCCGGGCGACTATCTCGTGTCCTCCATGGGCGAGGAGTCCGTCATCGTGTGCCGTGACGCCTCGGCGCGCATCCGCGTCTTCCTGAACTCGTGCCGGCACCGCGGGATGAAGGTGTGCCGCTACGATGAGGGCCACACCGTCGAGTTCCAGTGCCCGTATCACGGCTGGAGCTACGGCACCGATGGCGCCCTCGTGGGCGTTCCCTTCGCGAAGGACGCCTACGGGGCACAGCTCGACCGCTCGCGCTGGGGCTTGATCGAAGTCGCGCAGATGAAGAATTACAAGGGGACGATCTGGGCGACCTGGGACAGGTCGGCGCCCTCCTTCGAGGGCTATCTCGGCGGCTACAAGCTCTACCTCGACCTTCTCCTCGACGCGTGGGACGGGCGCGAGGGAGGCACCGAGGTCATCGGCGGCACCCACAAGTGGCTGATCCCCTGCAACTGGAAGTTCCCCGCCGAGAACTTCTCCGGCGACCGCTACCACGGCGTGAGCCATCGCTCGGTGGACATGGTCGGCATCGGGCCCAGCGGCAAGGGCCGACGCGACATGGGCGAACGGAACCAGGCGCGCTGGCTCGACGTGTCGTTCCCCGACCTCGGCCACTCGATGATCGCGTTCCTCCGGCCGCACGATGCGCCCCTCGCGCCCGCCTATCAGGACGCCCCCATCGTCGCGGACTACTTCCGGCACTGCGAGGAGGAGCGCAAGCGCCGGCGCGGGGCGGAGTGGCGGCTCTTCGGGGGCCCCGGCACCATGTTCCCCAACACCTCGCCTCTGGCGCGCCAGCCGCGGACCATCGCGGCGTGGCACCCGCGCGGCCCGCACCAGACGGAGGCGTGGCGGTGGTATCTCGTCGACGCGGACGCGCCGGCCGAGGTCAAGGACTTCCTGCGCCAGTACTACATTCGCTACTCCGGCCCGTCGGGGCTGACGGAACAGGACGACATGGAGAACTGGAACTACGCTCACGCGGCGAGCCGCGGCACCATCGCGCGCCAGTACCCGTACAACTACGAGATGGGCCTGGGCCGGGCCACCTCCGCCTTCGAGGACCACGGGCTCAAGCTGCCCGGCGTGATCAACGACGTGACGGAGGCCAACGCAAGCGAGCACAACCAGCGCGGCTTCTACACGCGCTGGCGCCAGCTCATGGAGGCGGAGAGCTGGGGGGAGATCGCCACGCCGTGAGCGCCGAGTTGTCCCCGCTCGATCGGCTCCTCCTCAAGGAGGAGATCGAGCGCTTCCTCTACCGGGAGGCCGATCTCCTTGACGAGCGGCGCTACGAGGAGTGGCTCGAGCTCTTCACCGAAGACGTCCACTACTGGATGCCCTTGCGGCGCAATGTCCCGCGCGACGAGCCGGAGCGGGAGTTCACGCGGCAGGGTCTCGACGCCAGCTGGTTCGACGAGGGCAAGGACACGCTCAGTCGCCGGGTGCGCCAGATTCTGACGGGCATCCACTGGGCGGAGGAGCCGCCCTCGAGAATCTGCCACATCATCTCCAATATCCAGGTCGGGCAGGCGGGGCCGGGTGAGGTCGACGTCAGGAGCCGGTTCATCGTGTACCGGAACCGCGTGGAGACGGAGACCGACTTCCTCGTCGGCAAGCGCGAAGACCTGCTGCGGCGGGTGAACGGAGACTGGCGGATCGCCCGCCGCAAGATCATCCTCGACCAGAGTGTGCTGCTCGCCAAGAACCTGACGATGTTCTTCTAACCCATATCTCGGGAGGATTTGTTCATGCTCGATCTCGGACTGAACGGCAAGGTCGCCATCATCACCGGCGGGAGCGATGGGCTGGGCCGCGCCGCGGCGGAGAAGCTGGCCGCCGAGGGGGCGCGGGTGGCCATCTGCGCGCGCCGGAAGGAGCATCTCGACCAGGCGGCGGACGAGATTCGCAAGACCACCAGCGGCCAGGTGCTCGCCCAGGTCGCCGATGTCAGCCGGGCTGCGGACTGCGAGGGGCTCGTCAATGCGGTGGTCGCGCAGTGGGGCGGGGTCGACATCCTCCTCAACAACGCCGGCACCTCCGCGGCCGCGGCCTTCGAGAAGGTGGACGACGAGACGTGGCAGGCGGACTGGGACCTCAAGGTCATGGGCGCCGTGCGCATGTCTCGCCTGGTCATCCCCCACATGAAGAAGCGGGGTGGTGGGCGCATCATCAACATCACCACGGTGGG
>DATHLI010000426.1:0-5618 GCA_035488355.1 bacterium
GCCGCAATCACCGGCACCGCCAGCCGCTCCAGTTCAACCGGGATCTGAAAGATGCGGCGATTGTGCGCCCAGATCGTTTCCGCCGACGCGCCCTCCCGCTCCTTGAGGTCCGCGCCGGCGGAGAACGCCCGCCCCTCCCCCGTGAGAATCAAGACGCGCGCGCCCGGGTCCTGGTCGACGCGAGCCAGCGCCTCCAGCGCGGCCACGCACAGTTCGGTGCTGAGGGCGTTGAGCGCCTCGGGGCGGCGAAGCGTGAGCGTGAAAATGCCGTCCGCGCCCTCCAGGGTGACGAGCGACGCTGCCATCGTGCGCGCCTCCTTTTCGGCGGGAGCCGAGCAGAGGACCCACCTCGCTCCCCGCGTAACCTCTTTCTGACATCAGCCCTTCTTCATGATAGGTGGTGCAGCCGCATTTGAACAATCCCGGAGGACGGCCCGGAATCAACCCCACGGTGAGGAAGCAGGTCCTGCGGCTCCTGCAGTACGGCCTCTATGTGCTGACGGCGGCGGCCGGGAGCGACCTGGCCGCCGGCACGGTCACCTGGCTCTCCCAGGCGTCGTTCACTCCGCTCCTCGTGATGGCCGGCATCAAGCGGGACGGGCAGGTGCACGCCGTCCTCGGCCGGAGCCGAGCGTTCGCCGTCAATATCGTAGGGGCCGAGCAGCAAGAGATCGCCTCCGCGTTCTTTCGCCCGGCGAAGGTCGAGGGTGGGCGCATCAACGGCTATGCGTTTGAGCGCGGCCCCGCGACCGGAGCGCCGTTGCTGACCGACGTGCCGGCCTGGTTCGAGGCCCGCGTCACCGACGCCGTCCACCGGGGGGATCACACCGTCTTCGTCGCGGAGGTGGTCGCGTGCGGGGTGCGCAACCCCGAGGCGAAATCGCTGGCCCTGTCCAAGACCCCCTGGTCGTACGCCGGGTGACCCCCATGCCCCGACGGATTCCCCGCGGCGCGCCCCCGGCCACGCCGGAACCGCGCGCTCGCCGCACACCCGCGACCATGCCGAACGGGCGCGGGCGCAGCGCGCCGCTGCCCATACCGCCGGACGCCGGGGGGATGCTGGCCGAGGCGCGCGTGGGCCGGCTCGCGACCGCCGACGCCGAGGGCCGGCCGCATGTCGTCCCGATCTGTTTCGTGCTCGATGGGCGCAACCTCTACTCGGCCATCGACGAGAAGCCAAAGCGGGCCGCCCCGCGGCGGCTCCGGCGGGTGCGCAACATCGAGGCGAACCCCCAGGTCGCGCTGGTCGTCGACCACTACGAAGAGGACTGGAGACGGCTGCGCTTCGTGCTGATCTCGGGGACCGCGCGGGTGATCGCCGCGGGGCAGGAGCACGCACGCGCGGTCGCGCTCCTGCGCCAAAAGTATCCGCAGTACCGGGCGATGCGCCTGGAGGAGCGGCCTGTCATCAAGATCTCACCGCGCCGCGTCGCCGCATGGGCCGCATCAGATTCGGAGTGAGTACGCGCCCCCGCACGCCGGCAGGGCTCACGGAATCGGCACAGTGCCTCAGGGAGGGGACAGATGGTCACGATCAAGGATCTCCTGCTGAACCACCTCGACTACACATTCGAGAAGGAGGCCTGGCAGCCGCCGCTGGCGACCGCGATCCAGGGGGTGACATCCACGCAGGCCGCCTGGAAGCCCGGGCCGCAGCGCCACTCCATCTGGCAGATCGTGCGGCACGTCACCCACTGGAAGCGGGCGACGCTTGAGGCGTGGGACGGGGTCAAGCCCATGTTCCGTGCTGGGGCATCGACTGACTACGCCAATGAAGTCGCGCGCACCGACTGGCGGGAGGCCTCCGGGGACGAAGCCGCCTGGCAGGCGGACGTGCGCGCCCTGCACGAGGTGTCGAAGGGCGTCCGCGAACGCATCCAAGCCATGAGCGAGGACTACCTGCAGCAGCCCTTCGAGGGCGAGAAGATGCCTACGGTCCTGCGGGTGCTTCGAATGGCCACGCACGACATCTACCACGCCGGCCAGATCCGTTATCTGCGGGCGCTGCAGGGGGCCTAGCTGTTACTGGAGTTCGCTCCAGCATGTCTCCTTGACCACCAGCAGGTACGTGAGGAAGGAGATGATCCCGGCCGCCATCAGGTAGTACGTGAACGAAAGGTGATTCCCCGTCGTGGAGACGAGATAAGTGGCGATGAAGGGCGCCGTGCCGCCGAACGCGGCCACGGTGATATTGTAGGGGACCGAGATCGCCGTATAGCGGATGCGGGTGGGGAACATCTCCACGTAGCCGGCCACCGCGGCGCCGGAGAACAGTCCCTGGATCGCGACCCCGATGATTTGAGCGATGAGGATCGCGCCGAAGCTCCGGGATTCCATCAAGAGGAAGAGCGGGTAGGCAAGGATGGCGGCGGCGGCCGCATGCGCCAGGAGCAGAGGCCTCCGGCCGATGCGGTCGGAGAGGACCCCAAGGAAGGGGACCATGATCAGAAAGAGGATGAGTCCAATCGTATTCACGCTCGATGCCGTACGGAGGGGGAGCTTCAGGACGGTGGAGACATAGTTGGGGAAGTACGCGAGGAAGACATAGTAGGCGACGGTCCCGCTGAGCGTAAACCCGACCACGGTCAGGAGGCGTTTCCCGTGCTTCCCAAATGCCTCCGCAATCGGGGCGTCCGCGACCTGGCCGGCCTTCTGGATCGCCCGGAACTTGGGCGTTTCCTCAACGGCCAGCCGGAGATAGAGACCGATGGCCGTCATCACCAGGCCCGAAAGGAACGGAATCCTCCACCCCCAGCCCGCCAGCGACTCCGGCGACATGATGGATGCGAGCAGAGTCGCCCCCGCAGAGCCGAGCAGGAAGCCCCCTCCCACGCTCACCTGCTGCCAGCTTCCGATGAACCCCCGGCGCCCGGGTGGCGCATACTCCACCAAGAACGCCGCCGCGCCGGCCCACTCCCCTCCGGCCGAGAAACCCTGGAAGAGCCTCAGAATCACGAGCAAGATCGGGGCTGCGATCCCGATCTGGCCGTAGGTCGGGAGGACTCCGACGAGGAATGTCGCGATGCCCATCAGGATGATCGTCGCCGCGAGGGCATTGCGCCGGCCGATCTTGTCGCCGTAGTGGCCGAAGACGAACCCACCCACCGGGCGCATGAAGAAGCCGACCCCGAAGACCGCAAAGCTGAGCAGCAACGAGCGGTACGGCACGGTGGACGGGAAGAAATTGCTGCCGAGGAATGAGGCGAAGTACGCGTAGACGGCGAAATCATACCACTCGATGACGGTGCCCACGGCGCCCGCGGCGATGGGGACTCGTGCCGCCTGTGGCTCCACGCGCCACTGCTGCACACCGGGAACGCTGGATGCCATCGTCATCCCCCCTCCCAGGTATGTTCGCCGTTCACCGCGCTTTGCGCCATTTCCTTGTTGGGGTGGAGTGTGAGCCCTGCGGGGCCAGATTGAACTCTTGAGCCTACCATTCAAAGTGGCGGCAGGAGGACCGGATGACTAAGCGAGGCCTCCTGGGTCAGCAACCCGGTCACGCACGGGTGCGCCTATTCGAGCCAGACGGTCTTCTCCGATGCGGGGGTCCGGCGCCGCTGCGGCACCTCGGCCGGATAGCCCGCATAGATGATGCCGATGACGCGGCGGTTCTCAGGAAGGCTCAGGAGTTTCCGGAGGCGCTGATCGTCCCGCAGGGCTCCCGTGCGGAAGTAGGTGCCGAGCCCTTCGCTCCAGGCCCCGAGCATGAACGCGTACGCCGCGCCGAAGGTCGCCCAGACATCCTCTTCCCTCGTCTCCGGGTCGTCGGCGAGGTGGGAGGTCACGGCGATGATCGCGGGGGTCTCCAGCGTGGACTGGTAGACCTTCTCGAGCGCCGGCTGCACCTCGGGCGCGTCCGGGTTCGGCATCTGGGCGCGGCGGAAATCGCGGCGGATCTCCGCAAACCGGCGCTTGGACTCCCCCTCGAGCACGAAGAACTGCCACGGCTCGGTGACCCGGTGATTGGGGGTCCAAACCGCCGCATCGAGCACCCTCATGATGAGATCGCGTGGGACCGGATCCGGCTTCATCTTGGCGATACTGCGGCGCCCGCGGATCGCGTCGAGGACGCTCATCCGCGCCCCATGGGACAGTGTCGGACCTCCATCGGTCATCGCAGTTCCTCCTTGTCCGGCCGCCCCGACGTTGGCGAATCGGGGGCCTCTCGGGCAATACGCGGGGGAATCGCGGGACTATTCCCCTGCGCGACCTACAGGCGTGCGCCGAGCGCCTGAACGGCGGCCGCCGTCGATTCGACCAGATCGTCGGTCTCGTGCTCGGTGACCACGAGGGGCGGCGCGAGGATGACCGGGTTGTCCACGAAGGCGAGCACCCCACGATCGAGCAGGTCGTGGGCGACGCGATCGAGGTCGCGCGCCTTGAGGCGCAGCGGCGCCCGCGTTCCGCGATCTTCCACGAGTTCGACCGCGACCATGAGCCCGAGGCCGCGGATCTCTCCGACGATCGGACATGCCGCCAGGGCCTGACGGAGGCCCTCGCGAAGCCGCGCCCCCTCGGTCCCGGCGCGGACCATCAGACCCTCCTCGTCCACGATCCTGAGGCATGCGAGGGAGGCGGCGCACGCCGCGGGATGGCCGCTGTAGGTAAACCCGTGCGGAATCAGCCGGCGATCCAGACGATCGGCGATGTGCCGCCGCATCGCCACCGCGCCGAGCGTCTGATAGCCGCCGGTCATCCCCTTGCCGAGGATCATCAGGTCGGGGACGACCCGCCAGTGGTCGGACGCAAACCACCGGCCCGTCCGCCCAAACCCGGTGATCACCTCGTCGGCGACAAGCAGGATTCCGTTTCGATCACAGATCGCCCGCAGGCGCGGCCAGTACTCGTCCGGGGGCACCAGCACGCCTCCGGGGCCCGGGACCGGCTCCGCGATCACCGCGGCCACGCGGTCGGGGCCCTCGCGCGCGATCGCTTCCTCCACGGCGCCCGCGCACGCGAGCGTGCACGCCGGACCGTCCGCGCAGAACCGGCACCGGTACCGGTAGGGAGCCGGCACAAAGCGGATGCCGGAGATCGGGGCGCCGATCCCGCGAAGGAGTCCACGGTCGGGATCGCTCAGCGAGGCGCCGGCGTAGGTGCTGCCGTGGGTTGCGTACTCGCGGCTGATCACGATCCGGCGCCGCCGCTGGCCGCCGGCGTAATGGTACAGGCGCGCAAACTTGAGCGCCGTATCGACGGCTTCGGAGCCGGTGGGCACGAGCGCGACCATGGTCAGGTCTCCGGGCAGCACCGCCGCGAGCCGGGCGGCCAGGTCCACCGCCGCCGGGGATGCCGCGTCCGTGAGCGGGGCGAACGAGAGCCGCCGCAGCTGGTCGTGCACCGCCGCGGCCACGTCCGGGCGGCCGTAGCCGACCGCCACCGCCCACACCCCGGACCGCGCATCGAGGTAGGCCCGGCCCCGGTCGTCCCAGACGCGGCTGCCCTCTCCCCGCACGAGGAGCAGCGGCCCGCCCGCTTGACGAAGCGCCGCCTGCATCTGACCCTGAAACCAGAGCGATGAGCTCATCAGTCGATTCCTCTCCGGCGCGACCCCGAGTTGATTCTCCGTCCGCGCGCCAATCCCCGGCCGCTCGCGGCAGGCAGGATGTTGGCCG
>DATHLI010000427.1:0-2617 GCA_035488355.1 bacterium
ACGTCGGCGTAGGCGCGGAGCGGACGCGTCATCACGTACCTGGACGGCCTGAGCGCCTGGACCGCGAGGAGCACGTTCTCTTCAACGGTCAGCGACCTGAACAGGTTGGTGATCTGGAACGTCCGCGCGAGGCCCATGGCCGCCCGGCGGTGCGCGGGGAGCGCCGTCACGTCCCGGCCGAACAGGCGGATCCGTCCCGAGCTCGGCGCGAGCTCGCCCGTGATCAGGTTGAAGAGCGTCGTCTTCCCCGCGCCGTTCGGCCCGAGGATGGCTTTGCGCGCGCCGCGCGGGACGGTGAGCGTGACGTCGCCGACCGCCTCCAGGCCGCCGAACCGCCGGCAGAGTCCCTCGAGCTTTAGCGCCGCCGTTGTTTCACTGTCCACGCCGCGGCCTCTCAGGGAGCCCAGTTCGCCTATCCACAGTACCGGCACGGCGGGTAACCGCGGTCGTACACGGGCTGCCGGAGGAACTCCTCGGGCGGAAACTTCCAGAACTGCGAGACGTTGTGGAACGTGTCGATCACCGCGTTCGCGGGATGCCCGCCGCGGACGTCGACCTTCCGGACGTAGACGTTCTGGACCACGTTCTGGTAGCTGTCGAGCCGCATGGGCCCCCGCGGCGCATTCGGCAGTTGCACGGCGCGGAGCGCCCGCAGGAACGCTTCCCGGTCCTCGATCCTCCCCCCGAGCGCCTGCACCGCCGCCTCGACCCACATGGCGCCCGAATAGTTGGTCTCGGCGTAATACGAAGGATCCTTGTGATACTTCGCGGTGTACGCCTCCACGAATTTCCGGGCCTGGGGCGTGGTCAGCGCGGCGCTCCACATCAGTGGCGTGATGACGCCCGCGGCGTCATCCGGGTCCATCCCCCTGATGTTACTCTCGTCCGTGAGCAGCCCTCCGCCGATCAGCGGCAGCCGGTCCTTCAGCCCGTACTGCCGGTACGCCTTGACGAACCGGAGCACGTCGGCGCCGACCGGGATGGCGAACACGGCATCCACGTCCCGGCGGATCTGGGTGACGTACGGGCTGAAGTCCGGCGTCCCGAGCGGGGCCCAGAGTTTCTGCACGATCTGCCCACCGTGCAGTTCGAACGTGCGCTGGAACCCCCCCACCACCTCGTAGCCGAACGCGTAGTCGCTGCCGATCGTCGCGATCTTCTTGTACTTGAGGGTCGCGGCGACCCATTCGCCGAACGGATGAGAGGGCTGGCTGCTCGACCAACCGGTGCGGATGAAGAACGGCGCGCGCTTTCTCTGGGTGAGGTCGTCGGCCGAACTGACCGCGAACAGCGTCGGCACGTTTCGGTCGACGATGTAGTCCCGGACGGCATACCCCTCGGATGCCAGGAGCGGCGCGGTGAGCATGTGCACCTGGTCCTGTTCCACCATCTTGCGCGCCTTCGTCAGGGCGTTGGCCGGCACGCCGCCCGCGTCCTCGACGATCAGCTGCACCTGGCGGCCGGCCATCACCGACCCCCGCTCGGCCAGGTAAAGCTGGAATCCGTCCAGCATATCCCGACCGCTCTGCGCCACGGTGCCCGTGATGTCCGCAAGGAACCCGATGCGGATCGGGGCCGCGGGCGAGGTCTGGGCATAGACGAGCGGACGCAGACGCTCCAGGCCTGCCGCGGCCGCCGCGCCCGCCACCGCCACCCCGCCTTTGAGGAACGCCCTTCGCGCGATGCGTGCCGCCATCTCCCTCACCTCCAATCGATGCCGCGCATGTGGATCAAGACCCCCCGACGCCGTTCGGCCCCGTGGTGGGCGCGGCCACGGCGTGCCCCCGCGGCGGCGTCCCGAGGCGCCGGGCCAGGACCTGGCCGGCGCCGACGATGCCCGCGGGCGCGTAGATCACCGCGAGAACCAGGATCGCGCCCAGGACGGTCAGCCACCGCTGCGTGATCCCGCTGAGGAGATTCTGGAGAAAGACGAGCAGCGCGGAGCCGACCACGGACCCGAACAGCGTCCCCGTCCCGCCGAGGATGACCATGAGCAGCGCGTTGGCGGACGCGACCAGGGACACGTCGGTCGGGCTCACAAACCCGTTGTAAAATGCATACACCGTCCCGCCGACGCCGCAGAACGCCCCCGCGATCACGAAGACGAGGTACTTGTGGAGCCAGACGTCGTAGCCGAGGACGCGCATGCGCGACTCGCTCTCGCGGATCCCCCGCAGCGCGAGCCCGAACGGGGACACGGTCAAGAGGTACATCGCCCCGGCGGCCGCGGCGGTCACGGCCAGCGCAAAATAATAGAAGGCGTGGATCTGCCCAAGGTGGATCCCCCACCCCAGGGCCGGGCGGGGGATCCCCCGGAGACCGTTGTCTCCCCCGGTCACCGAGACCCAGCGGTACGCCAGCCCCCAGATGATCTGTCCGAGGGCCAGGGTGATGATGAGGAAGTACGCGCCGGCGGCCCGGATGGCCAGGAGGCCGAACAGCGCCGCCGTGGCAACGGCCGCCAGCACGGCCAGGGCCGCGGTGGGCCAGAACCCCAGCCCGAACCGCGTCGACAACACCCCGACGGTGTACCCGGCGACGCCGAAGTACGCGGCGTGCCCGAGGGAAGACAGCCCGGTGTACCCCACGAGCAGGTCGAGGCTCATCGCCATGATGC
>DATHLI010000428.1:0-6186 GCA_035488355.1 bacterium
GAACTTCGGTCATAGACCACACAGATCACAACCCATCTGAACAAGAAAGGAGATCGTGAGATGAGCATTCTAGCGTGGATTGTCGTCGGGATCATAGCGGGCTGGCTGGCGAGGATGGCGATTCCGGGTGCGGGGCCCGCAGGTCTCCTCGGAGATCTGGTGCTCGGGGTCGTCGGCGCCATCGTGGGTGGCTGGGTCTTCAACGCCTTTGGGTACCCCGGCGCCACGGGTGTGAACATCGGGTCCATCATCGTCGCCTTTGTGGGGGCTGTGGGCGTGCTCTGGCTGATGCGCCTATTCACCGGGCGGCGAAACCCCCGAGTGGCATAGTCTCCCCCAGCGCGGGCGCGCAGGCATGCCATTGCGGATCGCAGGCCAGTGAACTTGACTGATGTGATCATCTCGTCAGACATCGTCAAGGATAGGGACGGCGCGGCGGGCGCCAGCGTTGCCGGCACCATTGTTCTGGGTCCTGTCGAGCTCCTCGCCGGTGCCCTAGTCGGGGGCGGTGACATCCAGGTCCCGGCCGGCGCCGAAGTGACGCAGGCCACGAAGACCGCTGCCACGGTCAGAAGTACGTAGATGGGACCCATCGCGTCCCTGTCGGCTTCCGGCATGGCGGCGAGACCGGATTCGGGAGTCGCCGCCGTGCCGCGGAGCCCATTGGCCAATCCAGAGCCTACTGAACAACATACGTTCCTCAGTTTCGCATTTTAGGCGAAAGACACGCCCCCAATAGAGCAGCGACTGGGATCCCCCAACTCCACATCCCCTGCTTCAGCGCTATGATCGAGGTGGCGGCTCCGTCTGAACCCTTCGAGGATATCGAGGAGGCGGTCGTGGCATGTTAGGGTTTGAAACACCTCCATGGACGATCATCCTCCGCAGCCTCGTTGTCTACCTGGCCATCCTGGTCGGACTGCGGCTGATGGGCAAACGAGAACTCGGTCAGATGACTGTGTTCGATCTGGTGGTGATCCTGCTCGTCGCGAATGCCGTGCAGAACGCAATGGTCGGTCCGGATACATCCCTCCCAGCGGGGCTCCTGTCCGCGTTCGTGATCTTCGGTGCGAACAAACTCGTCGGCGTCCTCCGTCTGAGAAGCAAGTGGTGGGGAGGGCTCGTTGGGGGTACTCCCACCGTTTTGGTGGAGAATGGGCAGTTTATCGTGCCCAACCTTCAGAAGGAGGGGCTGCAGGGATCGGAAGTGGAGATGGCCATGCGCGAGCATGGGATCGCTGGCATCGCCGAAGTCCAACTGGCTGTCCTGGAAACGGATGGATCCATCAGCATCATTCCCAACGACTCCAAAGTCGTCCGAACACGTAGACACATCCGCCAGTTCCGGCACTAGACTGCACCCCGCGTAGCAGGCGGCACGCCGCATCACACGCCTCCCTCGTCAGCGCACGGCCGGCAGCATCGATCGGGATGCGCTTGTGATTTTCCTGCTACCCAAGCTGGAAATCGGCGGGACGAACCTAAGGTGCTCGGGGCGCGGGGTGCACTTCCCCGTCTCAACTATGCTGGCCCGCCGGCCCGGTGGTTCAGACGCCCGTGATCCGGGCAGGGGGACAATCCGGCCGGGGCCAATTTCCCCATGGACGGAATCGGGAGGTCGGGGGATGGGATGCCAGAAGCCCGCATCAACGGTGTGAGGCTCCACTACGAGATTCATGGGAGCGGTGGCCCGCTCGTCCTCGTCCACGAGTTCGCCGGCGACAGCGGAGATCGCCGTGGAAGATCTCCACGGGCTGATACAACACCTCCAGCTCCCGAATCGTGACTTGAGGCGAAAACGCGCGACTAGCTTGTCGCAAGGGAGGAGAAGCGGATGCTGAAGGAGTTCAAAGAGTTCGCCGTGCGGGGAAGCCTTCTCGACCTGGCGATTGGCATCGTGCTCGGCGCCGCGTTTGGAAGGATCATTTCTTCGTTGGTCAGCGATGTGCTGATGCCGCCGATCGGCCTGCTCATCGGAGGCCTGGACTTCGCGAACCTGTTCATTCCCCTCCGGGGAGGCCCGTACCCGTCCGTGGCCGCGGCCAAGGCCGCCGCCGCCCCCACGATCAACTATGGCATCTTCCTCCTCACCGTCATCGACTTCGTGATCGTGGCGTTCGTGATGTTCCTCTTGGTCCGGCAGATCAACAAACTACAGCGCCGGCCGGAGGTGACGCCGACCAGCAAACCGTGCCCGTACTGCCTCTCGATCGTCCCCTTGATGGCAGTCCGGTGCCCGCACTGTACATCTACCCTGGAAGCAGCTTGAGTCGGAGCGCGCTGCAAGACCTCGGGTGAGGCTGGCGCGAGGGCCCATGTTCACATGGCGACGTCGGCCCAGGTTGTTCCCGTGGCTTCCGTGTACCAGAGCCTACTCGCGGGCGATATCGGCCGGCCCTACTACACCGCCCGGACGTCGCTCAATACCCTGGCCCTACTGGATCCGCTGACTGACGACGAGGTACGGGAAGGCGGTCCGAATTCTGATTCTGGGGCGATTAGCAACCCAGCTCGAGGGCACCGGTCAGAACCCGACGCTGCCGATGACCCAGGAGGATTTGGCTATTCTTGTTGGCGCGAGCCGGCAGGCAGTGAATGAAGCGCTCTGCGAACTCGGCTCGAAAGGGATAGCGGAGTCTTGCCGCTATCATATCTCGATCCGCTGATCTGGACTTGGTTGGGGATCTCCGGACAGTCAGCCGTTAGAAAATCGCAGGGTGCCCAGGGTTCTCCCGGCGCAGAGGTGAGTCGCCGCGACCACGTTTACGTTGGAGGAGGGTACCATGAGCACCCGCGACAAGCTTATCAAAGCCCGGCTGGGAATGCTCGCTCTGGCCGAAGAGCTCCAGAACATCAGTCTGGCCTGCAAGAGGGCCGGCATCTCCCGCAGCCACTTCTACGAGATCAAAGACGCCTTTGAGAAGTACGGCGCCGACGGCCTGGCTCCTCGTCCCCGCCGGAAGCCCCGGATGCCCAATCAGACCCCGCCCGAGCTGGAGGAGCAGACCCTGGCGATGACGGAGCGTTACCCTACGGCCAGTTACCCGCGGATCGCGCAGCACCTGCGCCTCATCGGGGTCGGCGTGACACCCTCGGCCGTCCGCTACGTCTGGCAGCGGCATGGGCTCGGTCTGCGCTACCAGCGCCTGCTCTGGTTAGAGCACAAG
The DNA here is from genome assembly GCA_035488355.1 of bacterium. Lineage (GTDB taxonomy): Bacteria > Sysuimicrobiota > Sysuimicrobiia > Sysuimicrobiales > Segetimicrobiaceae > Segetimicrobium. Next base: position 3,168 of record DATHLI010000428.1, read on the forward strand.
GTCGCGATCGCCGGCGGGGTCCTCACGGAGAGCCAGCTCCGCCTTCTGCGGCGGTGGCAAGGTCGGCAGGCGGACCCCGGGCAGCACCTCGAGGCGCCGCGGCCCGGCTATCTGCTCTGCCAGGACACCTACTACGTCGGCACAATCAAAGGCGGCGGCCGGATCTACATGCAGTCGGTCATCGATGCGCACAACTCCCAGGCCTTCGGGAAGCTCTACCTCTCCAAAGTCCCGATGACCGCTGTCGACGTGCTACATGATCGGGTGCTGCCGGTCTATGAGGAGCACAGCGTAAACGTCGACCGCGTGCTGACCGACAACGGGCGCGAGTTCTGCGGGCTCGCCGTGCAGCACCCGTACGAGTTGTACCTGGCGATCAATCAGATCGAGCACCGGCGCATCGAGCCTGGCTCGCCGGAGAGCAATGGCTTCTGCGAGGGGTTCCATCGGACGGTCCAGGAGGAGTTCTTCGCGGTCACGTTCCGCAAGGCGACGTACGAGAGCGTGGCGCAGTTGCAGGCGGATCTGGATCGGTACCTCGAGTTTACAATCGGGAGCGACCGCACCAGGGCTATCGGACACAAGGCCGGACGCCCTATCAGGCGTTCCTCGATGGCGTCGCGGCGCTCCCCAGAGAGGAGGTGCCTCCGCAAGTGGCCTGAACTTAGAAGATGCGCCGGGAGACCCTGGGTGTCTCCGGATCCTCAGCTAAATACAGGTGATCACTCGGTGCACCCCTGCCGAGATGAATGTCGCTCACTTGACAGTAGGGGTGTCGCCCGTTTGGCAGATCTGCCGTGAATTCTGGAGTAGCCTTCCCCATGGGAGAGTACATGGCGTGGAACTGATGCCTGGCAGATATCGACTGCGATCAGCGTTGACTCCAGGAGTTGCACGGTGCGGGCGCACCGATTCGTGGGAATGACCAATACATATGCACAGGATGCGCCGTAAGAATCGGGGGTGGTGTGAAATGGTTCTCCGAACCAGAAAGGTTCGCTTCCTCAGTCGCTCGGTCAACCGGCGGGCAGCCCTCAAGACGTCGATTAGGGAGGGGATCTAAGTGGGATCCAAACCAATTCCAAAACCAGTTCTTTCCACCGATCGGGTCAGCCGCCGACAAATCCTTAAATCATCACTCATCGGTTTGGGAAGCCTCGCTGCGGCAGTCGGAGGGCTTGCACCACTCGAGATCCTCGGAGCCGCCTCACCCGGCACGGGTAGCTGGCGCCAGGTCTTTCCAGGCTCAACCCCCAGTCCGCGCATCGGCGCAGCCGTGGCGTATGATGCTGGCCGCAAGATGCCAGTGCTCTTCGGCGGCGACTGGGCCGATTCGGGCACGTGGGCGTGGAACGGTCTCGCCTGGAACCGCCTAACCCCCTCTGTTAGCCCGCCTGCGAGAACGGGGGCGAGCTGCGCTTACCATCCGCCCACTGATACCGTGGTGCTCTTCGGTGGGCTGGGAACCGAGGGCCGCCTCTTAGGGGACACGTGGCTGTGGAATGGCGTGACGTGGACTCAGGCCCCGGGAGGGGCCCGGCCCCGCGCGCGGGAGAGTGCGAGTATGGCATTTGACCCCGTTTCGGGCGGACTAATACTGTTCGGTGGCGCTTCCCCGGTAAATTTAAACTCGCCGTTCAACGATACCTGGATGTGGAATGGGGGCTCCTGGATTCAGCTCTCACCTAGCTCCAGTCCGCTCGCCCGCTATGGCACCAGTCTCGCCTACAATTCCACCATGGGCCGGCTCATTCTCTTCGGCGGAAAAAGAAGCCCGATGGGGGTCCCTGAGCCGCTGGCAACCTGGGCCTGGGACGGCATGAACTGGTCAGAGATTTCGGTCGGACCGTTGCCGCCGTGGCGCTTGGATGCCAGCATGGCGGCAGCGGGCGGCGGAGTGCTTCTCTTTGGCGGTTTCTCGTTCGACATCCCTCCATCTCCATCATATCTTGGCGACACATGGACACTCGGCACCACATGGTCAGAAGTAATCCAAACACCGAGTCCAGCGCCCAGAGAAGGTGCCTCTCTGGTCCCTGACCCTCCCAGGAATTCTCTACTATTGTTCGGAGGGGCATCGGGTCCAGGCCGGCTGGCGAACGACACCTGGGTTTGGGAACTCTCCTAAGGAGTAAACCACAGCAAGGAGGTGGAGGGAATGAACATGAGACCGAAGGACCCGGCGCGCGTGCGTGTAGATGCGCTCCACGTGGCCGCCAGGAAGTTGGCAGACGGCTGTAGATCCTGCGCGGACGCCTATGTGAACGTCGCTCGCCGCAATGGTGCCGGGGAGGAAGAAGTACACGGGGTCTACGCCTCTAGTTCACCTCGCCCCGAGCCAACCAAATCAGCGCCCGTCGCAGGTTTTTTTGGAACCTCGTCGATGGGCGAACGCCGTCGGATCACCACTACGAATCGAAATGCTGGAGATAATGTCAAACCCTCCTCAATCATATCCCGAAGGGGAGTGGTGTTACCGACCTCCGTCTCCGGGGTCGTTGCGCCTCGTGTGTTTGGCCACACCTCAGTCCCGGAAATTCGCACACCCCTCTCGTACGAGGAAAAGGTGTGGCGAATTGCCAAGTGGCGTCGGGAGCGTGGGTATCCTTTCGACATCCATGAGTTGCCTTCGCCGGAGGACGCTAGGCAACGCAAGAAACTTTGCGATGGTGGAGGCGGCGGGAATCGAACCCGCGTCCTGAAGCCGCGAGGGCAAGGCATCTACGCGCGTATCCTGCGGTTTGGATTCGCGGGGCCGGACTCCCGCAGGCCGGATTCCGATCCCGCTAGCTCTCTAGGTCTTAGCCGGCTCTCCCGGAGCGAAGAGCGCCGGAGCAGCTGGCTGATGACGTTCGACCCCCGCGCGCCAGCGAAGCGAGGCGAACGACGCTACTTAGTTAAGCAGCGTAAGCGAGCTGTGTATCGGCGTGTAATCGCCGTCCAGTTGTTTAACGAGGTCCTGGACCACCTCGGCGCGCCACCCTGCTTCTGCCTGCTCAGTCGAGACCTGTCGCCCCCA
>DATHLI010000429.1:0-3939 GCA_035488355.1 bacterium
CGTGTACGGCCCGGTCAGCATGCCCTTGACCGGCCTGGGCGTCAGCCCCTGGGCGAACTTCCACCAGCCGACGGTGACCGGCGCGCGCCGTCCGACCGGCCTGACCACCGCGGGCTTGGGATAGTAGCGGTTGCCGTACGATCGCACCATCCCGGCGATCGCGAAGCCGTCCATCTGGTCCGCGAAGAAGGCGACCATGTCCCCGCGGTACATCTCGCCGTCGACGAGGATGTCTATGCCGATCTCCTCCTGGCGGCGGATCCACTCCTCGGTCGCCTGGCGCTCCAGCGCCTTGAGCTCCTCTTGCCCCAGCTGTTTGCGCGCAAGCTTGCGGCGCGCTTCCAGCAGGTACGGGGGCTTGGGGAAGCTTCCAACCGTCGTCGTCAGCAGTGGCTGCGCGGTCATGCCGCCTCCTCCCGGGCCTGCCGTACCCCGGCGGCCAGGACCTCCAGCTTCTGTCTCGCCACCCGCCGCGGGAGAAACTCCAACCCGGCGCTGGGGCCGACGTGCAGGTGGGACGGAGAGACGATCTCGGCGGCCCGCCGGCAGGCCTTGGCGACCGCATCACGGGTCTCCATCTTGGTGTTCCGGGCGTCGAGGATCCCCAACCCCAGCTGCTTGGTGAACCGGGCCCGGCGGAGCACCTCCCAGTTCTTCGCCCCGGCGACAAAGTCGAGCCCGATGATGTCGACCGGGGTGTCGAGGATGGCCGGGTAGAGGCCGTCGACGTGCCCGAAGTAGGTGTACAGCGCCCGGGTCGCGCCCACCCCATCCCACAGCACGCCCATGGCCCGCTGGAACAAGGGGAATCGATCCCGATGCGTCAGCAGCCCGGGCTCGTCGACCTGAATCAGCTTCGCGCCGGCCGCGGCCAGCGCCTTGAGTTCCTGATTGAGCCCGGCGGCGAGCGCCATGACGAACTGGTCCAGGTTCCCGTAGAACTCGTCCCGGCTCAGGACCGCGAGCGTCAGCGGACCGGTGACCACCGGCTTCACCGGCCGCGGGCTGTGGCCGGAGGCGAACTGGTAGTCGGCGACACTGATGGGGCCGCGCCACACGATCTCCCCGGTCGCGACGGGCTGACGGTAGTAGACGTTGGTGTCGAAGTAGCGCTGCAGGCTGTGGATGGTAAACCCGCCGAGCCCGCGGGCGAAGTACGTCTGCCCGTCCTCCCACCGGATTTGCCCATCGGTGACGACGTCGACCTCTGCCGCCGCCATCTCGGCGAGCACCTCGGCGGTCACCTCATCTTCGACCCGGCGCATCTCCTCGAGGGTGATGTCGCCGCGCTGGAGCTTCTCCACGCTGGCGCGCCACCGCCCAGGGGCCGGCGGATCCGGGATCTTCGGATAACTGCCAACGACTGTCGTGTTCACACCTCACCCCTCTTCACGCCGCCTGCGCCTGCACGGATCCGGCCCGCCCCGGGTCAGGCCAGCACCTCTTTGGCGATCAGCATCCGCTGGACCTCCGAGGTCCCCTCGCCGATCTCGCAGAGCTTGACGTCGCGGTAGATCCGTTCGACCGGATAATCTTTGATGAACCCATACCCGCCGTGAATCTGCACCGCTTTGGACGCCGCCCGGGCCGCGGCCTCGGACGCGTAGAGCTTCGCCATCGCGCTCTCCTTCTGGTAGGGCTGGCCCAGCGACGCCCGATGCGCCGCCTCCATGACCAGCAGCTCGGCCGCGTCGAGCTCGGTCGCCATGTCCGCGAGCATCCACTGGATTGCCTGGAACTCGGCGATCGGCTGACCGAACGCCCGCCGCTCCCGCGCGTAGCCCAATGAGGCCTCGAGCGCCGCACGGCCGAGGCCCAGCGCCATCGCGCCGATCCCGATCCGGGCGCGCTCGAGCACGTGCAGCGCATCCCGGTACCCCTCCCCCGGCGCGCCGAGCATCTGCTCTTCCGGGACCGCGCAGTCCTCGAAGACGACCTCCGCCGTGTCGCTGCTGCGCACGCCGAGCTTGTCCTCGTGCTTCCCGACACGCAGCCCCGGCGTCCCGCGTTCTACGATAAAGGCTGAGATGCTGCGGTGGCCCGCGTTCGGATCGGTTCGCGCGATGATGACGTACACGCCGGCAAGGCTGCCCTGGGTCACAAACACTTTCGTCCCGTTGAGCACCCACCGGTTGCCCCGGCGCTCGGCCCGCGTCACCAGCGCCTTCGCGTCGCTGCCCGAGCCGGGCTCGGTGAGGGCCCAGGCCCCGAGCGCCTCGCCGCTCACCAGCCGCGGCAGATAGGTCCGCTTCTGCCGCTCGCTGCCGGCGAGCACGATGTGGCCGGAGCACAATGAGTTGTGCGACGCCACGGTCAGCGCGACCCCGCCGTCGCCCCAGGCGACGGCTTCGATGGCCAGGGCGACGCTGACGGGATCGAGGCCGGATCCGCCGTACTCCGGGGGGATCACCATGCCGAGGAGCCCCAGCCCTGCCAGTTTGGGCACCAGGGAAGCGGGAAACTTGCCCTCGGCATCCCACAGCCGGGCGTGGGGACGAAGTTCGCGCGCGGCAAACTCCCGGATGGTCTCTCTGATCAGGCGCTGTTCTTCCGTGTAATCGAATCGCACGCTCAGCGGCCTCCGCGCGGCGCTTTCGCGCCATAACAAAAGCCTCTCATGCTCTTCCATGAGAGGCTCAGGGTACCTCTCAAACGCGCTTCCGGCGCGCAAGAGGCGCGCCCTCCGCGGGGCGAGACGATCAGAACGGCGCGGCTTCGACCGCTTTGATCTCTGGAACCTGCTCCTTGAGCATCCGCTCCACGCCGGCCTGGAGCGTCATCATCGAGTACATGCACCCGACACACGATCCGGCCAGCCGGATCTGCACGATCCCGTCCACGATATCGATGAGCTCCAGATCCCCCCCGTCCTGCTGGACGTAGGGACGGATCTGGTCGAGCACCTTCTCGACCCGGGCGTGCAGGTCGCTGACTGCCTGGGTCCCCGTCTCTGCGGTCTGCTGGTCCATGCGCGATTCCTCCGTCCGATAGAAGCTGGTACTGCGGCTACTGCGACTCCTGTTCCTCGCCGCAGGGATCCGCATGCCCCGCGTCTCCGGCCGTCTTGAATGAATGCCCGCAGCCGCAGGTGGACACCGCGTTGGGGTTGCGGATCGCAAAGCCGGTCGCCGTCACCGAGGTCACGTAGTCGATCTCCGATCCGCGCAGCACCCGCGAGCTCGTCTTGTCGATCAGGAGCCGGACCCCGCCTCGCTCGATCACCTCATCGTCTTCGGCGGGGGCATCCCACGTCATCCCGTACGAGAACCCGTCGCATCCGCCGGGCTGGACGAACACCCGGAAGCACAGCCCCTGATCCTCCTGCTCCGCAAGCATTTCCTTGAGCTTGGAGACTGCGCTGTCCGTCAGGCTGACCGTTGGACGACCGACCTCAAGAACCACGTGCTTCACCTCGTGTCATCGACGTATTCTGCATAGCCCCACAATTGTACCAAACGGGTCCCCCGCTGTCACTCGGTCGGGTACTGGGCGTTTGCCCAGGCCAGGATCCCGCCGGTCAGGTTCAGGACCTTGTCGTAGCCCGCCTCTTGCAGCAGCGCGACCACCTTGGCGCTGCGCCCTCCGGAGCGGCAGTAGATCACCGCGGGCGTGTTCTTGTCGATCTCCTCGAGACGGGAGCGGACTTCCCCGACCGGGATCAGCCGGCCGCCGGGGATGTGAGCCTCCTCGTATTCCCACGGCTCGCGGACGTCCACCAGCTGAACGCCGCCCCGCTCCAGGAGCGCCTTCGCATCCTCCGGCGTCACCTGGGGCACCGGGGCCTTGGCCGGCGCTGCTGCGCGGTCGTGGGCCGGCATCCCGCAGAACTGCTCGTAGTCGATGAGCGCGCGGATTGTCGGCCGGTCGCCGCAGACCGGGCACTCAGGGTTCCGGTTCCACCGCACGACCCGGGTCTCGCCCTCCAGCGCATCGTAGATG
>DATHLI010000430.1:0-5347 GCA_035488355.1 bacterium
TCGCCGCCGTACCTTGTCGAGCCGCCGGGGCACGATCTGGCGGGCACGAAGGCGGTGCAGCTGGCCATCGGCATCGAGGGCCTGGCCGATGCCGTGCGAAACGTCATGCTCGCCGCCGCCAACGCCCGGTAGCGCCACGAAAAGCTTCCGGACGCTATCCCGGCTTGAGCGCACCGGCCCGCGGCTTGATGACGCCCACGCCGGGGAACCGGCCGCCGAGAATCGCCTGACTGCCGATCCCCAGCCACTGCTCGAGCACGGTGGCGTAGACGCTCCGGAAGTCCACCCCGTACCGGAGGTCGCCCTGATCGAGATCGGTCAGGCTCGGGTGCGGCCCGTGGATCCCCGGGGCGACCTGCCCGCCGATCAAGAACATCGGCGCGGCGGCGCCGTGGTCCGTCCCGTCCGAGGCGTTTTCCGCCACCCGGCGGCCGAACTCGGAAAAGCTCATGATCAGGACCCGGTCCATCAGCCCTTTCTGCGTCAGGTCATTCACGAACGCATCGAGCCCCGCCCCGAGCTGCTCCATCAGGCGGTCGTGCCTGCCGGCCTGCGCGGCGTGGGTGTCGAAGCCGCCCAGCCCAACATAGTAGACCCGGGTGGGAACGCCGGCGGAGATGAGTTCGGAGACCAACCGCAGCCTCAGGGCAAAAGGGTCGCGCGGGTAGCCCGCGGAATCGGCGAGATGGCCCGCCACACCGCGGATCTCGTCGGCGGCCAGCACCGCATCCATCGCCGTGTGCGTGAGGAAGTCCACGACCGGTTCCTCGCCGGGGACGGGCTGCATCAGCCGGCGGAAGGCCTCCGCCTCGGCCGAACCGGCGCCCGGAATCGGGTGGAAGGCGAACGCCTCCGGGCTCGACAGCACCACCCCTCGCCCGGACGTCCCCTGCATCGCCAGCGGCATCTCAGCGCCGAGCATCGCGATGCCGGCGGTCGGGCCGCACGAAGGACATTCGCTGTCGAACAATCGTCCCAGCCACCCGGTGCGCGGGCCCGTGCCGTCGGGATCGGCGGTGTGCCAGATCTCCATCGAGCGGAAGTGGCTGCGGTTGGGGTTCGGGTACCCGGCTCCCTGGACGACGGCCAGGCGTCCATCGTCGTACAGGGCCTTGAGCGGGGCCAGGCCGGGGTGGAATCCGACCTCGTCGGTGACGCGGAGGACGGACTCGCGGGGCACCGCGAGGCGGGGCCGGGCCCGGTAGTAGTCGTCGTGCGCGTAGGGGACCACGGTGTTCAGGCCATCGTTCCCCCCACCCAGCTGCACCACGACCAGGACCGGGCCGTCGGCGCGGCCGGCCGCGGACGCGGTGAGGGATTGATCCCAGGGGTTGTTCAGCGCCAGGGCCGTCCGCGTGAGGAACATCGGCGCGGTCGCCCCGGCCGCTACGATCGTCAGCCCTTTGCGCAGGAACTCCTTGCGCGTCATCATACCCATCGTCATGCCCGGCATCGTGGTGCCCTCCCTCAGCAGACCTGGTACTCGGGCAGGCTCATCATCAGGTGGATGGCCGCCGTCCGGTTCATCCCATTCGCCGCCTGCGCCAGGACCAACCGGCGGGCCGGCGGAAGCGGCCGCTGCAGCAGGGCCGCGCCCATCGTCTCAATTGAGGACAGCGCCGCCACGTCCGGGGTCCCGAATCGCCCCGCGAGCAGCGCCCCGGCCAGATTGGCCCGGTCGAAGATCGTCGCCGCGTTGATCCAGGCCCGGCCGCCGTCCCACCCCTTGACCGTCGGGGGGAAGAAGAGGCGCTGCCCGGCATCCGCCGCGAGGACGGAGAGGCGCACCCAGTCGGGATCGGCGATCCCGAGATGCCGCACCGCGCCCACGACGAACTCCACCGGGCTCTTGATCTGCGCGTGGAGGACCTCGGGCGCGTAGAATGCGCGCGATCGAAACATCGCCCGAAGGACCGGCGCGATCTCGTAGCGGTGCTGGACCAGCGACTGCGCCATGGCCTCGACCAGGTCCGGATCGGGGGTAGGGGAGACGAAGAACTTCGCCAACCTGCCCGCGATCCACCGGGGCGCCGCCGGGGTCGACAGAAGAATCCGCATGATGTCGGTCCCGTCGAAGGCGCCGGTCTGTCCGAGGAAGGTCTTCACCCCGTCGTCGTGGAGCCGGGGATTGTAGCCAAACGCACGCCGGCCCTCGAAGGTGCGGCCGTCCGCGAGCGTCCACCCCGTCCAGGCCCGCGCGGACTCCCGGATGTCGATCTCCGTGTAGTGCCCGATCCCCAGGGTAAAGAGCTCCATCAGTTCGCGGGCCCAGTTCTCGTTGGGGTGCCCCTTGCGGTTGGCATCGTTGTTCAGGTAGCGGAGCATCGCCGGATCCCGCGCCAGGCCGTCGAGCAGGCGCGTGAAGTTCCCGGCGGCGTGCTGGCGGAAGAGCTGGTTCTGGGTGGCGATGGCGACGGCGTCCTGGACGTCGCCGAACGACGTGGTGAAGTGCCCGTGCCAGAACAGCGTGAGCTTCTCCTGGAGCGGCGCCGGCGTCCGGGCCATCCGATCGAGCCACCAGCCCGTGAGCGCGACCACGGCGCGGGCGTGGGCCCGGTTGACCTCCTGGTAGGCGGCGCGGAGCTCCGGGCTGTCCTTCGGCCTGGTCCCGGTCCGGCGCAGTTCCCCGACCATGTCCTCCACCCGCGCTTCGGCGGGGCGGATCTCGCCGTACTCCACCACGGATTCGGGAGCCGGGGGGAACGCGAAGATGGCGTCGACGGCCCCATCGGGACCGGCCTGGATCGCCTGCGCGACCTCGGAGGGGAGGGGCCCGAACCCCGCGCGCCGCAGCAGGTGCGCGGCCTTCGCCACATCCCAGCGGTCCTGGGCAGACGGCGAGAACGGCTCGAGGCCTCGTGGCATAACGGACCCCCTCTAACGTCCGATGTGACGACCCCGGCTTCACACTCGAAGCGGGTCGCTCACCTTGCCAAGCGCGCGGCCGTCCGGAAAAGTTCCCGAGAAACCCCAAGACCAGGCTTACCGCCTGGTCTTGGGTCACTTACCGCGTTTGAGGTCGGACGCGCCCGGCAGGTGCCTAGATGTCCACCGTGTCGAGCATCTGGCCCAGCTCCTTGCGCAGTTCGGGCGTGTTGGAGTGCCCGTGGGTCTTCATGGCATGCGTGGCCGCCGCTTCAATCAAGTCCTGGCGCTGCGATTGCGGCGCCATGATCACCAGCTGGCAGTTCTTCTCGCTGGGAAACTTCCCGCAGTTGGCCACCACCCACGTGCCTTTCTTCAAGTTCAGCTGCTTAAGATCCATCCCTAACACCTCCCTTTTCGGTTTGTGGTGCGTGTTGGTCCTGGGCGAGCCAGCGGAACAGATTGCCCATCAGGTGGATCGCTTCGAAGTGCGCCTCGGCATCCTCGCCGGCGAGGATCTCGGCCTCCGCGCCCCAGTAGAGATCCCCAATCACCCGGCCCAGCACTTCCGGGTCGGCCTGTCCGGCGATGCCGTACTGGGCCAGCGCCTGTCTGGAGAGATCGGTGACGAGACGCCGCCAGTGGCCGATCATCTCCGTCACGCGCGTCTGGATCCGGGCATTGCTCAGGGCCTGCCCTCTCAACTCCCACAGCGCGCGCACGTACCCAGACCGCACGTCCCGTTTGAAATACTCGAGCGCCTGGGCCCAGATCTGCTCGAACGATCCGGCTTCCGCGTACATGGTCCGCTGGCGGACGAGGAGGCGCTCGTTGACGAAATCGAGCACCTCCAGCATGAGGTTCTCTTTGCTCCCGTAGTAGTAGTGGAGGAGGCTCTGGTTGACCCCGGCGCCGTCGGCAATCTTGCGCATCGAGATCTGAGTGTAGCCCACCTCCACGAGCGTCCGGTAGGCCGCCCCGAGGATCTTCTCCCGGGTGGACACGCTCTCAGAAGCGGCTGCGGGGCGATGGATCATATGGTTCGGCCCGCGCCGGCGAGTGTCCTGTCCTAGGTGCTTGGGAATGGCACGATCCCCGCAAGATGGAGCACCGCCCACAGCACGAGCGCGACCCCCACCGGCGCGGTCAGGTACCGGCCCCAGCGCGTCGTGCGTTCCGCGGCCATCAGGGTTCCCAGGGCAAGCATCCAGCCGAGATTGGCGCCGCCGACGGCGAACATCAGCAGCATCAACGTCCAGCAGCAGCCCAGGCAGAACAGCCCGTGGCGCACCCCGAGCCGCAGGGCGTCGGCTCCGGCATTGCGCCCGCGCCAGTGCTCGACGAGGAACATGTAGGGGGACCGGCACTTCTCCAGGCACATCTGCTTGAGCGGCGTAAACTGGTACACGCCCGCCGCCAGCAGGATGGCCGCGGCGATCCACGCCGACCGGGCCGCAAGTTGGGGGATCTCCGCCACCGCCTCGTGGACCCAGGCGTCCCCCCGGTATGCCGCCGCGCCGAAGAGCACCCAGACGCCCACGTAGCCCACGCCGAGCCGCACCACCAGTCCGCCGCGGTCGGGGCGTCCCGCGACCAGCCGGCGAAAAAGGTTGATGAGCGGCAGGCTGCTCGGCAGCATCATCGCCACGGTCATGAGGGTCCAGCCGAAGACGAACACGGTCTGCCGGGAGAGCGGAGAGAGGGGCCCCTCGCCGATGCCCCGGTGGCTGAGCAGTCCGGCGAACGGCGAGGCTCCCCACACGCCCAGCACCATCCAGGCGAAGGCCACGAGGGCCCAGAGCGACAGACGATACCATCGGGCATCGTCGGGGGTGCGGATGACCCCGATCACGCGCCGCTCCCTCGGGCGTCCTGCGCGCCGGTCACGGCCGCAGCTCCGCGGCCGTCTCCCGCGCTACCCCTCGAACGAGAACTCGCCGAGGATCGCGTTGCGCCCGCTGAACTCCCATTCCATCTTGTGCTCAGGAAGGCTGACCCGATTGCGTGTCGCCTTGCCCACGTATGCCGGGGCTCCGGGGATCGTGCTGAAGATGGTGTCGACCAGCTTGGTGGGCCGTCCCTTGGCGTCCACGTAGGGGGCCATCTCGGCGAAGGCGGCGGTGCCGATCCGGATGGTGCCCTTGCCTTCCACAACGCGAAACTCGATCGGCGCATCGTAGACGCCGAGCACTTCGCCGATCAGGGGCGCCAGGTCGGCAAGCGGGCCGCCCAGCTTGCCCGTGTGCACTGCCAGCATCGCTTCCTTCTGTTTGGGGGTGGCTTTGGAGTCCACGTGGACGACCGCTTTCCAGTTCCCCTTCAGAATGTTGCCCGGGATGTGCGCGACGAGCGCGAAGGTCAGGCCCGACACATCGATGTCGTTGATGTGCCCCTTGTCATAATGCCAGCACACGATGGTGTCGCAGGTGCCGCCGTCCGGATCGTCGCCAACCCAGCACGGACACAATCCTCCACACGAGCA
>DATHLI010000431.1:0-3756 GCA_035488355.1 bacterium
CCCGGCGGCCGCCGACCCGGGAGACGTCGAATACCAGTTCCTCTGGAGCGAGGGGGCCTATCTTCACCGGGTCGCCCTCAACGGCATGACCGTGGCCGGCGACACCGCGATCTCCATCAGCCTTCCCATCTACGTCACGAAGTACCTCCGGGACGGCGCCAACGAGCTGGAAGTCGAGTACACGAGCGACACCAGAGTCGGGCTGTCCGTGACCCTCGAGACACGGGCGAGGGGACCGCGCAAAGACCAGATCGTCCGATTCACCAGCCCCACGGGGGAGACGAACGGCGCCCGGGTCACGAAGAAGATCCCCTTCACGATCCAGCTGCGCCGCCAGACCCCGCTCCGCCTCTCCGGCGCCGACCGCGAGGCGATCGCGGCCCTGCTGCAGACCTATTACGCGACGCTGGCCCGCAGGGATGGCGCCGGGCTGGCGAAGCTGTACGCGAAGGCCGTTGAGCAGGAAGCCCAGATCTTCCCCGAAGGGATTGGGCTCTTCCAGTGGGTGCTCAGCGACTCGCTCAGGATGATCGGGACCCCCAGGTTTCGCATGAAGCCGTTCCAGGGCGCCGGCCTGCAGTTCTCCGTCGACGGGCAGGTCGTCACGGTCACACGACCGGACCAGTCTCCGCTGGTGGAAAGTGTGCCGGTGGAGGCCGACAGCCCGGGCGCCCAGCCCGCGTCCGGGGCGGAGGCCGCGCAGGCCGAACCGGGCCTCAAACCGACGAGCCTGTCGTTCAAGCGGTACGACGGACGGTGGTACCTGGCGCTGCCGTTCGGCTTCTGAGCCTGCTTCGCCCGGCGGACGCGCAGCGCGCATGCGGCAGCCCGGCGCGTCCGAGGCGACGGCCATGCCCGATCGAATCAACGATGGGAGAGTGGAGAGGATGCGCGCTGGAGTCCGGTGGGGTTCCGGCGCAGGCAAGATTTCCGCGGTTGCGCTGGTGGGATTGGTGGGGGTTACGGCGGTCAACCCCGGCGGGGGTGTGGCCTCTGGTCAAAGTCGCCCAGGGCCCATCGATTACCGTGTCACCGACATCCGGATCGTCCCGCTGGGGGGACTCTCCGCACGGGACGTCGAGCCGGTCCGCCGGATCGTGGCGCGGGAGTTTCCCGGAATTCTGGTGATCCCGGGCGACCCGGAAGGGCTCCCAGGCAACGCCTTTGATGCCGCACGTTTCCAGTTTAATGCCGACGTGGTGGTGATGTGGCTGGCCGCCCGCGTCCCGAGCCGGTCGGTGCGGTTCGTCGGTGTCACTACCGGGGATCTGTTCAGCCCGGGGCTAAACTTCGTGTTCTCCACAGCGCTGAGTAAGGGGACGGCCGCTGTCATGTCGCTCGCGCGTCTTCGGGATCCCGATGAACAGCTGAGCGAGGAGCGGTTCCGCAAGATCGTGTTGAGAGCCTTGGGATTCACCTTCGGGTTCGAGTCGAGCCCGGACCCCTCATGTGTCATGTCTTATTCGAATAGTCTGGCGGATCTCGACCGGAAAGGGACGGCGTGGTGCGGCAACGAGCCTGAGACGCTCCGGAGGATTCAAGGTCAGCAACCTTGACATTCCCCCCCTCGCCCCTTAGCATGATGGCAACGCGACGACGGAGCGGGAGTACGCTCGACCGCCGACTCGAGTCCGCGCGATCGGACAAGCGAGCCGGGATAGGGTGCAAGCCGGCGGGGGCGGCGGGCGGAACATGGCTCCGGAGCCGCGCGCTGAACGGCGGGTCGCGAGAGCGGCCGGCAGAGTAGGCGCGCCGCAGGCCTGCGTGACGGGCCGTGGGTCCGGGTCATGGATAGAGATCCGGGCCGGTTGAGGCCCGCGATGTGCGGGCGCAGATGGGTGGTACCACGAAGGCGGCAGCCTCTCGTCCCAGGACGGGGGGCCGTTTTGCTTTCGGCGCGGGCGCCGCGGGTCGCGGCCATGCATGGGGGAGGTCACATGGAGTCCTTTTACGTCACCACGCCGATCTACTATGTGAACGACGTGCCGCACATTGGGCACGCCTATACCACCCTCGCCGCGGACACGATCGCCCGGTGGAAGCGGCTGGCCGGGGCCGACGTCTTCTTCCTCACCGGGACGGACGAGCACGGGGTGAACATCGAGCGCAAGGCGCGCGAGGACGGCGTGTCCCCCCAAGAGTGGACCGACCGCATCGCGCCCCGGTGGGTGGCGCTCTGGAAGCGGCTCGGCATCTCGAACGACGACTTCATCCGGACGACCGAGCCCCGCCACATCCGCGTGGCGCAGCAGCTGTTCCAGCTGGCCTACGACCGGGGCGCGATCTACAAAGGGACCTACGAGGGGTGGTACTGTCCATCGTGCGAAGCCTTCTACACCGAAGATCAGCTGCTGGAGGGGCGGTTGTGCCCGATCCACAAGCGCCCCGTGGAGTGGACCGCCGAGGACAACTACCTCTTCCGCCTGAGCCGGTACCAGGACTGGATCCTGCGCAAGATCGAGCGGGAGCCGGAGTTCATCCAGCCGGAGAGCCAGCGGAACGAGATGCTCAGCCTGGTCCGCGGCGGCCTGCGCGACCTCGCCGTCAGCCGCCTCTCGGTCAGGTGGGGGATCCCCGTCCCGTTCGATCCGGCGCAGACGATCTACGTCTGGATCGAAGCGCTGATGAACTACCTGACCGCCATCGGCTACCTGGACCATCCCGACCGGTACCGCCGGTTCTGGCCCAATGTGCATCACCTGGTCGGCCGGGACATCAACCGGTTCCATTCGGTGATCTGGCCCTGCTTCCTCGAGGCCGTGGGGCTGCCGTCCCCCCGGCAGGTGTGGGCGCACGGCTTCTGGACGGTGGACGGCGAGAAGATGAGCAAGACCCGCGGCAACTTCATCGATCCGATCGCCGAGATCACGCGGCTGGCCGACGCGAGCGGGGCGCAGTGGGAGGTGGCGGCGGACGCGTTCCGGTACGCGCTCCTGCGCGAGGTCCCGTTCGGGCAGGACGGGGATTACTCGCACGCCGCGCTGGTCCACCGGTTCAACGCCGACCTCGCCAACGACTTCGGGAACCTGCTCAACCGGACCCTGCCGCTCGTGGCGCGCCACTTCGACGGGCTGATTCCCGCTCCGGGCGCGCCCGAAGGACCGGACGGGGCGTTGCTCAAGGCCGCCGAGGAGGTGCCGGAGGCCGCGGGCGCGCGGATCGGCACGTTCGAATTCACCCGGGGGCTGGCCGAGATCTGGCGGCTCCTGGGGGTGGCCAACAAGTATATCGATGAGGCCGCCCCGTGGTCGGCGCTCAAAGCCGGCAACCGCGCGCGCGCCGGCGCCATCCTTTACAACACGCTGGAAGCGCTTCGGATCGCGACGATCCTGTTGACGCCGGTGCTGCCGGCGGCCACGCAGCGGGTGTGGGATCAGCTGGGGATCCCGGCCCCCCTGTCCGCTCAGCGAGTGCCGGACGCCGCCCGCTGGGGCGGACTGCCCGCGGGCGCACGCATCCGGCAGGGGGCTCCGCTCTTCCCCAGGATCGAGACCCGCCCGGCCGCGCGAATCCCATCGACAAAGGAGGGGGCCGAATGAGCGAGATCACGATCGACGACTTCAGCAAGATCGACCTTCGGGTGGCCGAGGTCCTCGAGGCGAAGCGGGTGGCCGGCGCGGACAAGATTCTGGAGCTCCGGATCAAGATCGGCGACTCCACGCGCACGCTGGCCGCCGGGATCGCCCAGCACTACGCGCCCGAGACGCTGATCGGCCGCAAGATCGTCGTCGTCGCCAACCTGCAGCCGCGCCGCGT
>DATHLI010000432.1:0-5265 GCA_035488355.1 bacterium
GGACCCCAGCGCGAGCGTCGCCTCCCCGGCCGCGACCGCCGCCGCCGGGCCGCCGCTCGTGCCGCCCGGCACGCGGGCGGGGTCCCACGGGTTCCGGGTCGGGCCGAACGCGGAATTCTCGGTGCTGCTGCCCATGGCGAATTCGTCGAGGTTCGCCTTGCCGACGATGATCGCCCCAGCCCGGCGCAGCCGTGTGATCACCGTGGCGTCATAGGGGGGCCTGAAGTCCGCCAGCATCCGCGAGCCGCACGTGGTCGGCCAGCCGCGCGTGCAGATGTTGTCCTTGACGGCGACGGGGATCCCGGCGAGGGGCGGCGCATCGTCCCCTCCCGCGGCGCCGTCCCAGCGGGCGGCCTCCGCGAGCGACGCCTCCCGGTCCCGGAAGAGGTAGGCCTTGAGGTGAGGCTCCTGCGCGTCAATGCGCTCGAACACCGCGCGCACCACGTCGGCCGGGGAGGTTTCCCGCCGCCGATAGAGCCTCCGCAGTTCCCAGGCGGGCAGGTCGGGGAGGGCGGCCGCGCCGCTCATTCCTCCGCGATCACCGGAGGCACGACAAAGTAGCCGTCCTCGACAGCGGGAGCATTGGCCAGGGCTTCCTTCTGGTCGAGGGACGGGCGGGCCGCATCGTCCCGGAGCACGTCGGCCGCCGGCCGCGCCTGCGCCGCCGGCGGCACCCCGTCGAGGTTCAAGGTATTGAGCGTCTGGATGTACGCGAGAATCTCCCCGAGTTGGGCGCGGAACTGCGCGACCTCCTCCGCCGATAGCTCGAGCCGGCTGAGCCGGGCCACGTGGGTGACGGTGCGGTCGTCGATCATCGAGACGGGTGCCTCCGCAGGCGGCGCAAACTGCGCAAACGGCAGATTGGTGCAATGGTAGCACAGCACGGCGGGACGGCTCAAGCGCCGTGTCACCACGGGCGTGTCCGGTGGGCATTATTTCAAGGCGAACGAGCACATCGCTGGGGGTGATGCCGGATGGCGGACAGACCGGGAATCTTGGGGAAGATGCGAGGCCTTGACCCTGTGACGTTGGTGACGTTCGTCCTCGCGCTCGCCGTGGTCATCGGCATCCTCTACGTCGGCGTGGGGTCCGGGCCCATCAGCGATACCCGAGAGCTCCGGTCGCTGGCACGAATGGTCAATGATCAGCAGGCCTCGCTGCGCGCGATGCAGGTGGAGATCGCAAATCTGAAGTCCAAAATGAACGCCGGCGCCTCCACGACGGGCACCTCGACGCTTCCGGCCTCAACGATGCCGCCTGCCTCGATGGACCCTCTGGCGGGCGATCCCGGCGCGACATCCCAGGCCACGGCCGAAGCCGCGACAAGCCCGTCTCCCCGGGTCCACGTCCAGGCGGGCGCGTTCAACCAGCGGGCGCACGCCGAGGAACTGGTATCGCGCCTCCTCGCCCACGGGTTCAAGGCCACGGTCGTCGAGGGCCGGCCCTACCGTGTGTGGATCGAGGGCGTCCTCGAGCGGCCCGCGGCCCAGCGCATCGTCGCCGAACTCCGGGCCGCCGGATTCGAGGCGCTCCTGGTCCCCTGACGCACCACAGGGGGTTCAGCGCTTGCTGAGCGTATAGAAGTACTGTCCCCAGAAGATGGGGTTGTAATACCAGCCGTGCACCCAGGACCGCATCGTGTAGTAGGTCACGGGCTGGATCAGGAACAGGCACGGGAGATCGTTGTACGAGATCATCGACAACTGCTTGTACAGAGCCTTGCGCTTCGCCGGGTCTGCCGTGCCGACCGCCGCGTCGACCAGCCGGTCCGCCTCGGGGTTCCGGTACCCGCTCCGCACCGGGAAGTACCCGTTGGCCGACAGGAAGGGCTGCGCGAAATCGTGCGGGTCGGGGTAGTCGGCGAACCAGCCCAGGAAGTACATCGTGCCCTTGTGGGCGAGGAGCAGGCTGATCAATGTGCTCGAGGGCACCGGCCGGAACTCGATCTGAAACTTGGGGTTGAGCGCCCCCACCGTGTCCTTGACGATCTGGGCGCCGGTCTGGCGCGCGGTGTTCCCCGCGGTGTACGGGATCGTAAACTTGAAGCCGGTCTCCCAGAGCTTGCCCCCCATCGCTTCCTTGAACTCGGCGACGGCCTTCTCGCGGCTGGTCGTGTACACCGGGACCGTGGGATCGAACCCCAAGAGGCCCTGCACGATCGGGCCGTGGGGGATGACGCCCTTCCCAGCATAGGCGCCGCCGAGGTTGCCCGCGTAGTCGAACGCGTAGGCGAACCCCCGGCGGACGTGGACGTCCGCGAAGAAGTCCGAAGGGATCCCCCCGCCGTCGAGACGGCCGCTCCCCACGTCCGGGTTGGCTTCGGTGTTGATCTTGAAGTTGAACTGCAGCGTCTGAACCGCGATCTGCGGGAGGTTGTCCTGCACCACCGTGCCGGGGAGGCCGAGCAGCTGGGACCGCTGGTTGAGGGAGGCGACGACGAGGTCGGCGTCCCCCTGTTGGAGCGCGAGGCGCCGCGTGGCGAACTCCGGCACCGAACGGACGACGACGCGCTGGAGTGATGCGGGCCGGCGCCAATACCCGTCGTGCCGGGCCAGGGTGACTTCCTTGGCCTGCCGGTCCCACCGCTCCAGTGTGAACGGGCCGGTCCCGTTCATGTGGTCGAACGCGTAGCGGTCCTCGGTCTTGGGGTTGTTGTACCGCTGCCACGTCCCGGGGTCGCCGTCCCAATCGCCGTGCGCGACCGCCCACGCCCTGGGCATGACAAACGTCCAGGCGGCAACGATCGTGAGGAACGGCGCGAACGGCTTCTTCAAGCGAAAGACGACGTTGTCGCCCTGGGCGCTCACGGCCCGCGCGACGTCGGCGAAGGCGATCTGGATCTTCCCCGAATCGTCCCGGGTGCTGTCGACGCCGAGCAGCGGGCTGAGGAGGAGCCACGCCGGGCCGCCGGCCTGGTCCTGGAGCAAGAATCGCCGGATCGAGTAGACGGCGTCGCCGGGGGTCATCACCGACCCGTCGTGGAAATGTACTCCTTTGCGGATCGGGAAGGTGTAGGTGAGCCCGTCCGCGCTGATCAGGCGGTTGGCCAGGCTCGGGACCTCGGTCGCCAGCATGGGCTGAAACTTGTCGAGCGACGAGCCGCTGTACATGATCAGCGTCTCATAAACATTGGGCCAGATCGGCTCGGACGAGTAGATGTCGTACGCCAGCGCCGGGTCCAGGCTGACGACGTCGCCGAACTGCAGCTCGACAAAGGTGTCCGGGTTCTTGACGGCCTCCCCGGCTCCGCGGACGGTCGGCGCGCCGAGCGACGTGATCACGGCGACCGTCACAGCGAGCACGGCCGCCCTCTTGATCCATGTCACAGTGCGCATGACTGCTCCCCCTCCCTTCCCTACCTGCTCCCCTGCAGGCGGGGATCAAAGACGTCGCGGAACGCGTCCCCGAGCAGGTTCCACCCCAGCACGAACAGGAAGATGGCGGTCCCCGGAACGATCAGCGTGTACCAGAACGTGAACGGGTCGCCGGCCGTGCCCACGATCCAGTTGTGGGAGAGGCTGATCAACTGTCCCCAGTCCGCGTAGCCGATCGGGGCGCCCAGCCCCAGGAACGACAGCGCCGCGAACGTGATGACGATGCCGCCCATGTTGAGCGAGGCCAGGATGAGCATGGGGTAGATGGTGTTGGGGATGACATGGCGGGTGATGATGTGCAGGTCGCCGCCGCCCAGCGCCTGGGCCGCCTGCACATACTCCATGTCCCGCACCCGCAGGAACTCGCCCCGCAGGAGCCGTGTGTAGCTTGGCCATTCCACCACGGCGATGGCGATCACGGCGTTCCGCACGCTCTGGCCGAGCACGGCCACGATCACGACGGCCAGGATCAGTCCGGGGAACGCCAGGAAGATGTCCGTGACCCGCATCACCAGCTCGTCGAGCGGGCCGCCGTAGTACCCGCTGATGCTGCCCAGGACCAGCGCGACGGCCACCGCCGTGGCGACCACCGAGAGGGCCACCACGAACGCGGTGCGGGTCCCCCAGACGACCCCGTAGTACAGGTCGAACTGCTCCTCGGTCGTGCCAAACGGGTGCCCCGGCCCGGGCGGGTGCGGATCGCTGGCGTACCCAGTATGGGGGATCATGAACGGGTTGCGCTCGGTGGGGTGGGCGAGAAACGGCGCCAGGAGCGCCACGAGCACGAAGAACGCCACGATCAACGCCCCCAGCACCGACAGGGGGTTGCGCCGGAACCGCCGGAGCGTCCGGTGCCAGCCGCCCTCGGCCGTCCGTCCGGGACTCGGCGTGCGGGACAGCGGAATGGCGGGGGTCGAGGACCGGACGGCGGTCATTGGAGCCGGATCCGCGGGTCCACGAGCGCGTACAGGACGTCCGCGCAGAGGTTGCCGAGCACAAGGAGGCCGGAGAAGATCAGGGCGAAGCCCGTCACCGCCGGGATGTCGAGCTGCTGGCTGGCGTTCACGCCCCACCGTCCGATGCCGGGATAATTGAAGACGGTTTCAGTGATCACGACCCCGGCGAGGAGCCCGACGAACAAGAGCCCGGCCAGCGTGATCACCGGGATCAGGGCGTTGCGCCGGGCGTGCTTGTCGACGACGGTGCGCTGGGCGAGCCCCTTCGCCCGCGCCGTCCGCACGTAGTCAGTCCGCAGGGTCTCCAGCATCGAGGAGCGCGTGATCCGCACAAGGACGGCGGTCAGGAAGTACGTCAGGGTCGCGACGGGCAGGACCAGGTGCCGGAGCGCGTCCCAGAAGATCCACCACTGACCGTTCAGCAGCGCGTCGACCGTCATGAGGCCGGTGTAGGGATGAAACGCGGGGGAGCGCACAGCCAGGCCGGCCGCGAGCGAGAGCCTGTCCGGTGGAAACCAGCCGAAGTGCCCGTAGAACACCATCAGCAGCAAAAGGCCCCAGACGAACGTGGGCAGGGACGCCCCGCTGATCGAGGTGAACCGGCTGATGTGGTCGAGCAGCCGGTCCTTGTGGACCGCGGACTGGGTGCCGAGCCAGATGCCCAGGGCGAGGATGCAGGCGAACGAGTAGACGCCCAGTTCGAGCGTCGCGGGAAAGTACCCCCGGATCGCGTCCGCGACGGGCTCCCGCGCCGTCTCGCTCCACCCCAGATCGCCGTGCGCGACCTGGGTCAGCCAGTCCCAGTACTGGACGTACGCCGGCTGGTCCAGGTGGTACTTCCTGATGATGTCCGGCAGCGCGTTCAGCTGCTTGGGATCGTGGATATAGAGGCTGGCCCGCATCGCCGGGGTCAGGAACTGGAGCAGGGAAAAGAT